>NZ_JAIUKC010000038.1:0-53545 GCF_020177435.1 Saccharopolyspora sp. 7B
GTGAACGGACCGTTCGACCAACCAGATCAGGCAAACGGTCCGTTCACTCCCACCCGACTCCCCGAGTCAACGGACCGTACGACCAACCAGATCAGGCAAACGGTCCGTTCACTCCCACCCGACTCCCCGAGTCAACGGATCGTACGACCAACCAGATCAGGCAAACGGTCCGTTCACCCCGACCTGCTTCCGGGCTGGACGAGGTGAACGGACCGTTCGTCCACCGGGGGCGCGGGTCGTCCACCTCCCACCAGGGTTCCGCGGCAGCAGCCGCTCCCCACCGCGCACACCGCACCGGTCGAGGGCAGGAGACGACCGGAGCCGAGCTCGGATTCAGGCGGCGAGGTCCGCCGCGAGCCGATCCGCGGCGGTGCGGGGTTCGCGGCCGAGGAGTTCGGCCAGCAGCGAGCCCGGTTCGGCGAAGTACCCCTCCCGCGCCGCCTGGTAGTAGGTGAGCAGGAGCCGAGCCGCCGGCTCCGGCACACCGCCCGCGATCTGGTCGGCGACCCACCGCTCGTCGTCCACGACGATGCGCTCGACGGTGCGGCCGGTGACGTCGGAGACGATCCGGCTGAGGTCGTCGAAGGTGACGGCGTTCGGCGCGGCGAGGGTGGCGGGACCGTCGAGGACGCGGTCACCGGCGAGGAGGGCCGCGGTGGCCTCGGCCACCTCGTCGCGGTCGGTGTACGCCACGGGACCGTCGTCCGGCCCGGCGATCACGCCGGTCCGCCGCCACGGGCCCAGGACCTGGTCGAGCGGGCCATAAGCACCGTTGCGCAGCGCGGTCCAGTCGACTCCGGAGCCGGCGAGGAACGCCTCGGTGGCGACGTGGATGTCCGAGGGCCGGTACGGGTTGCCGGGGACGGCGCCGTGCTGGCTCGTGTAGACGATCCGCCGAGCACCGGCCGCGACCGCGGCTTCGACGGCACCGCGGTGCAGGCCGACGACGTCGGCGGCCGGATCGTTGCCGGACACCAGGAGGACCTGATCGGCACCGGCGAACGAGTCGCGCAGGGCGGCCGGGTCCTCGTAGGAGCCCCGGCGCACCCGCACGCCGCGGTCGGCGAAGTGCCGCGCCCGGGTGACGTCGCGGACGCTGACGCCGATCCGCTCGGCGGGCAGGCGTTCCAGGAGGTGCTCGACGACGGCAGCGCCCAGCCCGCCGGTGGCGCCGGTGACAACGATCATCTTCTCGACCTTTCCGAGCATCCGCCCCGGTGACCGACGCTCCGCACAAGTTGACCCGACGGGTCAGTTTCGCTTCCGCCACGACCGTAAGTAAACTGACCAGGAGAGTCAAGTTAAGGCGACAGGAAGAGGCGACGATGCCCGGCGCGGTACCCCCGGAACCCCAGTTGCGCGCCGACGCCCGGCGCAACTCCGAGCAGATCCGCTCCGCCGCGATCGGCGCCTTCCGAGGACGAGGCCTGGCCGTGCCGCTGGAAGAGGTCGCCAAGGCGGCGGGCGTGAGCAAGGCGACGATCTTCAACCGGTTCGGCGGGCGGATCGGCCTCATCGAAGCCGTCATCGAAGAGGTCGTGACGAGCGAGCTGTCCGCCGTCATCGACCGCGCACGGGCCATCGACGACGCCGGTGAGCGGATCGAGCACTACCTCACCGCGATCCGCGACCTCCAGTACCGCCAGCCCGCCTTCAACGACGTCCTGCTGCAGGCGTACCCGGACTCGCCACAGCTCGTGGAGATCTGCCGCGCCGGCAGCGAGGCCAACGAGGAACTCGTCGCGGCGGCCCGCACCTCCGGCGCGCTGCGGCCGGAGTTCACGGCGAGCGACCTGCACGCGCTCGTCCACGACAACGCCCTCGCCCTCAAGCACGGCCGGCGGCCACTCCGGGAGGACTACGACCGCCGCACCACGTACCTCCTGGACGGGATCCGCGGACGCTGACGCGCCATCACCCGCGACAGGAGTGAACGGACCGTTCGTCCAACCAGATGAGGCAAACGGTCCGGTCACTCCCCACCCAGCACAGGTGAACGGACCGTTCGTCCAACTAGACGAGGCAAACGGTCCGTTCACCCGCGGCGAGCGGCGCTCCAGAGCCGTCCGGTATGCCCGTTCCTCGCGTACGCTGGCAGGAGATGATCTCGGAAACCGAGATCGGCATCGGCCGCCACCAGGAGGTCCACAATGGACTTGGGCAAGCTGTTCAACTCGCTGTCCCCCGCCAAGCACAGCCACCGCTCCTCCCGCGACAGCAGCGACCGGCACCGCCACCACCGCGGGCACAGCGGGTCCAGCAGCGACCACCGCCGCCGTCGCCGCGACAGCTCCAGCCGCAGCGGATCCGGCCGCCGACGCCACCGCAGCCGCAGTTGAGCGCTGCACCGGCCCCGGAAGAAGCCAGCTCGTACTACGACGAAGGCGACTGGGGCCCGCCCGGGCCCGCCCTCGGACCGGGCGAGCACCTGGCCCCCGGATACCGCGTGATCTCGTTGCTGCGGCGGGGAAATCGCCTCGACGTCTACGACCTGTGGAGCGAGGAGCGCGACTGCCGCTGCATCGGCAAGACGCTGCGCCCCGAGCGCGCCGCCGACCCGACCGCCGCCGAACGGCTGCGCGAGGAGGGGGCGCTGCTCGGGTCGCTCACCCACCCGAACCTGGTGCGCGGCTACGAGACCCTGCTCAGCGGCGAGCCCGAGCGGCCCGCGGTGATCACCGAGACGCTGCCCGGCGCGACGCTGAGCCACCTGCTGGACGAGCACGAGCGGCTGCGGCCGGTCGACGCGGCGATCCTCGGCGTGCAGCTGTGCTCCGCGCTCGGCTACCTGCACCGGAAGGGCTGGGCGCACCTCGACGTGAAGCCATCGAACGTGATCTCCACCGGCGGCCGGGCCGTGCTGCTCGACCTCAGCCTCGCCTGCCGCATCGGGGAGCGCAGCTCCGCCGGAACCTTCGACTACCTGTCGCCGGAACAGGCGCGCGGCGGGGAGATGACCGCGGCGACCGACGTGTGGGGCCTCGGGATCACGTTGTGGGAGGCGCTGTCCGGAGCTCCGCCGTGGGCGGAACACTCGCACCACCGCGGCGCGGACGGGGTGCGGCACTACCCGCAGCTCACGTCCGCCCCACCGCCGCTGCGCACCCGGCGGCGGCTGCCGGCGCGGCTGTCCCGCACCTTCGACGCCTGCCTCGCACCCGACCCCGGCGCCCGCCCCACCATCACCGAGGTCGCGGACCGCCTCATCACCTGGTCCGGCGTCGACCCCGCGGCCTGACCCGCGGGGAACGGCCCGCTCGCGATCGAACGAGCCGTTCCCCGCGGTGGTTCAGGAGCGCGGCGCGGAACCGAGGCGCACGGCCGAGACCAGGAAGAAGATCCCGCCGAGCAGCGCGTACCCGGCGACGTTCGCCAGCGACGCGTCCGGCTTCCCCGCCATCAGCAAGAACGAGGCTCCCGCCAGCACCGAGATGCCACCGCTGGCGATCATCGCCCACTGCCCGCCCAGCCGAAGCCGCCGCACGGCCACCCCGAGCTGCACCGCACCGGCCACGACCGCCCACGCGCCCCACACCCGCAGCACCGCCGGGATGCCCGAGGTGAGCGCGACGATCAGACCGGCCGCGGCCAGCGTGCTGATCGCGATGTTCACGTAGAGCCCCGCCGCGGAACCCCGGGACGAGCGGGCGTCGACGATCGCCGCCGCCACGTCGAACACCGGGTACAGCACCAGCAGCACCGCCGTCAGCGGGCCGAGGCTGGACGCGGTCAAGAACACCAGGACCGCCCAGACGAGGGCGAAGCCGAAGCGCACGAAGTAGAGGCGGCGCAGCGTCGCCGCGACACCGGTCGAAGCGGCGGGGGCGGTGGCGGTGGTCATGGCGGGTTCCCTTCATTGAGGAGGCTCGCATCGAGCCCGGGGAAGAAAGACCGTTCTCTCTCCCGATGGGGGAAGCGTGGCAGACCGCTCCGCAGAATGCAAGAACGATCGTTCTTTCTGCTACGGTGGCCGCATGGCGACGACGCGCACCGAGGACCCGAATCCGCGCGGCCGGTCCGAAGCCCGCGACCGGCTGCTGGCCACCGCCAGCGCGCTGTTCTACGGCGAAGGCATCCGGGCCGTCGGCGTCGAACGCATCCTCGCCGAAGCGCCGACCACGCGAGCCACGTTCTACCGGCACTTCCCCTCCAAGGAAGCGCTCGTGCTCGCCTACCTCCGCGACGTCGACGCGCACATCCGCGCCGGCGTGCGCACCGCCGTCGACACCGCGCCGAGCCCCGCCGACGCGGTCCGCGCGATCGGCGACGGAGTCGCCGCCGACCTCGGCAGGCCCGAATTCCGCGGCTGCGCATTCCTCAACGCCGCCAACGAATACCCCGAACCCGGCAATCCCGTGCGCCAGGTCGTGCTCGACCACCGCGCCTGGTACGTCGCCGAGCTCACCGCGCTGTTCGCGCAGGTCTTCGGGGGCTCACCACGCCGCGGCAAACCGGAGCACGCCGCGCGGCACTTCCTGATGATGCGCGACGGCGCGATGACCGGTGCGCACATCGACGGCGCGGAGAACGTCGGCGCCGCCTTCCAGCGCGGGGTCGAAGGACTGCTCACCGTGCTGCACTGAGTTCTCCGGCCACGGTGTTCTCCGGCCACGGCCGGGCTGCATTCCGGGCTGGGCCCGGGATTCCGGGGTGGGCCGGGGATTTCGGAGTGGGGTTCCGCGCCGGGGTTCCAGGCCGGGCCGGGGGTTTCGGGCCGCGCCGGGATTCCAAGCTCGGCCGAGGATTTCGGGCCATGCCGGGGATTTCAAGCTGAGCCAGGGGTTTCGGGCCAGGTGGGAAACCCGGGCTGGGGATTCCGGACTGGGCCGGGAAGTCCGGGCCGGGCGGTCAGCGCTTGCGGCGGAAGGCCACCGCCAGCGCCACGGCGACCGCGTTCAACGCCACCTGGCCGCCGAGCACGATGCGGTTCACGTCCACCGCCGGGTGCCACACGGCGCCCTGCGCGGTCACCGCCCACGCCCCCACCGGCTTCGCGATCGTGCCGCCTCCGCCCGAACGGTTCTTGCGGCGACCGCTCACCCCGCCGCCCCGGCGCACCTGCACCACCGGCAGCAGCGTCGTGCCGTCCTGCTGCACGGCGGGGCCGAACACCTGTCCCTCGCGGAGTTCCGCGGTGAGCGCGGCGACCGCGTCCTCCGCCGTCACGAGCTCGTCACTGCCGGACATGCCGCCTCCCGAGGCCGATCGGACTCCCACCGACCCTAGCCGCCCGCGCCGGGTGAACGGACCGTTCGACCAACCAGACCGGACGAACGGTCCGTTCACCCGCAACGAACAGCCCGAGTCAACGGACCGCTCGTCCAACCAGACGAGGCGAACGGTCCGTTCACCCCTGACGAACGGCAGGAGTGAACGGACCGTTCGACCAACTAGATGGGACGAACGGTCCGTTCACTCGACGAAGCAGGAGTCAGAGGCGGGCGAGGGCGCGCAGCCCGGCCTCGTCGATGGTGGTCAGCTCCCGCGCCTCCGCCGCGTCGATCGCCCCGCCGTCGAGGGCGCGCACGAACGCGGACGCCAGGGCGCGGGCGGTGGCGGGCTCGTCGAGGACCGCGCCGCTCCCGGAGCCGACGTAGGCGGCGATCCGCTCGGCCTGCGCCGGTGCGCTCTCCCGGAACTCCGCGAACGCGGCGGCGTACCGGCTCACCAGCTGCGCCGGGTGCAGGTCCCAGCCCTGGTAGAAGCCGTGCGCGAGCGAGCGCCGCACCAGCTCGTAGTGGTTGCGCCAGCCGTGCCGCACCTGGTCGCCGACGGGCAGCACGTTGGTGGACCCGTCGGACAGGAAGATCCCGGTCCCGGCCGCGGACACCTGCATCACGTGCCGGGCGAAGTCGCAGGAGCGGTGCGCGAGGTGCTGGTGCGCGGCGGTGAGCCCGCAGCTCGCGGTGTAGTCGTAGGTGCCGAAGTGCAGCCCGCTCACCCGCCGCCGCCCGGCCTCGACGAACCGGGGCAGCGCCAACCGGCCCGCACCGTCCACGATGGACTGAGTGGTCTCCACCTGGATCTCGAAGCGCAGCGCCCCGGAGGCCAGCCCGAGCTGCTGCTCGAACAGCTCCAGCAGCTCCACCAGCACCTCGACCTGCGCGACGTCCACGACCTTCGGGAAGGTGAGCACGAACCCGCCGGGCAGGCTCCCCCACTCCCGCAGCAGCGCGGTCAGGAACACGTCCAGCGTGCGCACGGATCGCGCCCGCAGCTCGGGGGTGTCGAAGGACTTCACGCGCAGCCCGAAGTTCAGCGGCTGTTCCCCGTCCCGCAGCCACCCGGCGACGATCCCGGCGGTGCGTTCGGCGTCGGCGTCCTCGGTCTCGTCGCCGGGCGAGCCGTAGCCGTCCTCGAAGTCGATCCGCAGGTCCTCGACCGGGGCACCGGCCAGCTTCTCCCGCACCCGCGGATGCACCGCGGCCGCAACGGGATCGGCCATCCCCAGCAGTGCGCCGAGCGCGGCCGGGTCCGGTAGGTGCTCGTCGAACGCGTCCAGCGCGGTGCTCGCCCACGTCCGCAGCACGTCCGCGTCCACCGCCGACGCGGGCACGTAGCAGGTGTGCACCGGCTGCCGCGCGGATCCCGCTCCCGGGTGGCGCCGCGCCCGGTCCTCGTCCACCTCCGACAACCGGTCCAACCGCCGCCGAACCTGCTCGGCGTCCAGCGAAGTCCTCACGCGCACCTCCGGGAACGTCGGAGGGGGCGGCTCGCACCGCCCCCTCCGCACCAGTGGATCACGACCAGTGCATCAGATCCGCTCGTACGCGGGCAGGGTCAGGAAGTCGACGAATTCGTCGGCGACCGCGACCTGCTCGAACAGCTCCACCGCGGCGGCGAGGTTCTCGGTCGGGAACCCGGCCTCGGCCCGCAGCGCCTGCTCGGTGTCGGCGAGGACCTGGCGCACCAGGTCCACCGTCACCTGCTCCCCACCGGCGAGGACCACGTCGTTGTGCAGCCACTGCCAGATCTGCGAGCGGGAGATCTCGGCGGTCGCGGCGTCCTCCATCAGGTTGTGGATGGCCGCCGCACCGTTGCCGCCCAGCCAGGACACGATGTAGCGGACGCCGACGTCCACGGCCGCGCGCAGGCCCTCGATGGTCTTGTCGCCGGGCGTCTTGTTCACCGCGAGCAGGTCGTCCGCGGTGATCGACACGTCGGCGCGCTTGCGGTCGATCTGGTTCGGCTTGTCGCCGAGGACCGCGTCGAACTCCTCGAAGCAGATCTCCACCAGGCCCGGGTGCGCCACCCAGGAACCGTCGAAACCGTCACCGGCCTCGCGGTTCTTGTCGTCGTGGACCTTCTGCATCGCCTTGTCGTTGGCTTCCGGGTCCTTCTTGTTCGGGATGAACGCGGCCATGCCGCCGATCGCGAACGCGCCCCGCTTGTGGCAGGTGCGCACCAGCAGCTCGGTGTAGGCGCGCATGAACGGCGCCGTCATGCCGACCGTGTTGCGGTCCGGCAGCACGTACTGGTCGGAGTCGCGGAAGGTCTTGATGACGCTGAACAGGTAGTCCCAGCGGCCCGCGTTCAGGCCGGCCGAGTGGTCGCGCAGCTCGTAGAGGATCTCCTCCATCTCGAACGCGGCCGGGAACGTCTCGATGAGCACCGTGCCGCGGATCGTGCCGTGCGGGATGCCGAGCTCCTGCTGGGCGTGGGTGAACACGTCGTTCCACAGCCGCGCTTCGAGGTGGCTCTCCATCTTCGGCAGGTAGAAGTACGGCCCGCTGCCGCGGTTCACCAGCTCCTGGGCGTTGTGGAAGAAGTACAGCCCGAAGTCCAGCAGCGCACCGACGATCGGCTTGCCGTCGACCAGCACGTGCTTGTCGTCGAAGTGCCAGCCGCGGGGGCGCACCAGCGGCACCGCGTGCTGCACGTCGTCGCGCAGCTTGTACTGCTTGCCCTCCGGCGTGGTCAGCTCCACCTGCTTGCGGACCACGTCGTAGAGGTTGACCTGGCCGCTGACCACGTTCGACCAGTGCGGCGTGTTCGCGTCCTCCAGGTCGGCCAGCCAGACGCGGGCACCGGAGTTGAGCGCGTTCACCGACATCTTGCGGTCGGTGGGGCCGGTGATCTCCACGCGGCGGTCGGCGATGTCGGCCGGGGGCGCGGCGACCTGCCAGTCGGACTCGCGGACCTCCGCGGTCTCCGGCAGGAAGTCGAGCCTGCCGTTGCGCTTGGCCTCGGCGCGGCGCTGCACGCGGCGGGCGAGCAGTTCGTCGCGGCGGGCGCCGAACTTCCGCTGCAGACCGGCGACGAAGTCGAGGGCCTCGGCGGTGAGGATCTCGTCGCCGCGCTCCACGGGGCCGCCGAGCACCTGCACGCTCGTCGTCGGGGTCGTGTCGGACATGGAAGCCCACCTCTCTCGGTACCTGCGCTCGCCGCCGAGCCGGGGCCCGCTCGGCAGCGCCAGAACGCTTCAGTGCTTTTCTGCATCGTGGATGTTAGTTTCCACATGTGGCCCGAGGCAACATGAGCTCGGGCACCGCCGACTAGACTCGATCACCAGACCGACCCGAAGGGACCGCAGCGATGACCGGGCCACGTCGTGCCAACCAAGGCGGAGGGGTGCAGTCCATCGAGCGCGCCTTCGACCTGCTGGAACTGATGGCGGACGCGGGCGGCGAAGTCGCGCTCTCCGAACTCGCCGAGACCTCCGGGCTGCCGCTGCCCACCATCCACCGGATCATGCGGACCCTCGTGAGCAGCGGATACGCCCGCCAGCAGCCGTCCCGGCGCTACTCGCTCGGCCCGCGGCTGATCCGGCTCGGCGAGACCGCCAGCCGGTCGCTCGGGTCCTGGGCGCGGCCCTACCTCGCCGAACTCACCGAAGCCACCGGGGAGACCTCCAACATGGCGGTCCTCGACGGCGACCAGGTCGTCTACGTCGCCCAGGTGCCCTCGCAGCACTCGATGCGGATGTTCACCGAGGTCGGCCGCCGCGTCGACGCGCACGCCACCGCCGTCGGCAAGGCCGTGCTCGCCGACCTCGCCGCCGACAGCGTCGCGCAGCTGCTCGAACGCTCCGGGATGCGCGCGCAGACCGAACGCACCATCACCAGCGTCGGCGCCATGCAGGACGAGCTCGCCCGCATCCGCGAGCAGGGCTACGCCGTCGACGACGGCGAGCGGGAGGTCGGCGTCCGCTGCTACGCGGTGGCCCTGCCCGGGGCGCCTGCCGGAGCCGCGATCTCCATCAGCGGTCCCGAAGGGCGGATGACCCGCATGTCCACCGACACCCTCGTCCCGCTCATGCAACGCCTCGCCGAGAAGCTCGCCGCCGAACTGCGCACCGCCTCACACGGTGCCTGAGCGCGCCACCCGCGCGGCCCGGCGCCGCCGCACCAGCAGCACCGCCCCCGCTCCGAGCGCGGCCAGCACCACCAGCGGCGCGCCTGCCACGCCCACCGCGGCCGACACCCGGCCGTAGGCCTCCCCCGCGACCCGGCCGAGCACGCACACCACCGCCGCCCACGTGAACGCCGCCGGGACGCTCGCCGCGCAGAACCGCAGGTGCGCGACGCCCGCGCGGCCCGCCAACCGCGGCATCAACGTGCGCAGCACGCTCACGAAGTGCGCGCCGGCCACCGCCGGGACCGCGCGGCGCTCCAGCAGCGACAACGACCGGCGCACCCGCTCCGGGCCGGCGCGCCGGATCAACCCGCGCTCCCAGCGACCCGGCGGCTCCAGCAGATCCGCGTCCGCGTCCAGCAACCGCAGCCGCCGCGCCCGCAGGAACGCCCACTGGCAGCCCAGCGCCGACGCGGCACCCGCCACCGGCACGGCGACCCACAGCGGCACCACCCCCTGCCGGGACAGCAGCCCCAGCGCGAGCAGCATCGGCGAACCCGGCAGCAGCACGCCCAGCGGCGAACCTGACTCCAGCACCAGCACCACCGCCGCCACCACCAGCAGGGCCGGCACCGGCAAGCCCATCACGTGCTCGACCACCGAGCGCCCCTCCGCACCGTCCGAATCCGCGCACCGCAGCGGTGGGACCGCGCTCGGCCCCACCGGTCACCGCACGGGCGGGTGGACGCCGTCGCCGCGGAGGCCGCACCCGCGGCACGGTGCCGCCCGCACCCTTCCTACCGGGAGATCGGGGCGGGATCGGTCCCGCCGGTGAATCGCAGGAGCATCCCTCGCGCGGTCAGCCGCGGACCGCGGCCAAGCGCTGCGGCCAGTCCGCGCCGTGCGGCTCCAGCTCCACCTCGCGCACGTCATCGGCGCGGCGGTGCAGCCTGATCAGCAGGAACTCGTCGGCGAGCCGGTCCGCGACCTCCGCTCCCCACTCCACGACCACCACCGCATCGGTGAGGTCGGTGTCCAGGTCCAGGTCGTCGACGTCCTCCAGGCCACCCAGCCGGTAGGCGTCCACGTGCACCAGCGGCGGCCCGTCCGCCGCCGGGTGGTGCACCCGGGCGATCACGAACGTCGGCGAGGTGACCTGGCCCGTCACGCCCATGCCCGCGGCGATGCCCTTCGCCAGCACGGTCTTGCCCGCGCCCAGCGGGCCGTCCAGGACCACCAGATCACCCGCGCGCAGGACGGCGCCGAGGCGCCTGCCGAACTCCAGCGCCGCTTCCGGCGTCGCCAACTCGACGGTGCTCATGACCGGCCGCCCACCTTCGTCTCGCCCTCCGCGGCGCGGCGGGCACCGCGCCTGATCAGCGCCTCCAGGTGCCCGGTCACCAGCTCGTCCCGCTCCAGCATCGCCATGTGCCCGGCGCCTTCCACCCGCACCAGCTCGGCGTCCGGCAGCTCCCCGGCGATCACCTCGGAGTGCGAGAACGGCGTCATCCGGTCCAGATCGCCGCTGAGCACCAGCACCTCGGTGTGCCGCAGCCCGGCCAGCGCGGCCTTGCGGTCGTGCGAACCGAGCGTCTCCAGGAAGTCCGTGACCACCTCGACCGTGGTCGCCGAGATCATCTTGTTCATCAGGTCCACCAGCGACGGGCTGACCTCGCGGTCGCCGAACGACAGCGCCCGCACGATGCTCCACGCCAGCTGCCCGCCGGTGCGGCGCACCCGCTCCACCAGCTCCGGCTGCAACCCGGCGATCACGCCCAGGCCGCGGGTCAGCGGGTTGTGCCGGGACAGCCACGGCTTCGGCAAGCCGGAGGCGCCGATCTCCCCGGCCGAGGTGCTCATGAACGCCACCGCGCACACCCGGTCCCGGAACAGCTTCGGCCGCTGCTCGGCCAGCGCCATGATCGCCATGCCGCCCATCGAATGCCCCACCAGCACCACCGGTCCGCGCCGCGCGGTCGCCCGCACCACCGCGTCCAGGTCCTTGCCGAGCTGCTCGATCGTGCTGCCGCGCCGCGAGGAATGCCCGGAGCGGCCGTGGCTGCGCTGGTCGTACTGCACCACCCGCACCCGCGGATCGGTCATCTTCGGCAGGTCGCGGCGCTGGAAGTGCCAACATCGCGAATCCAGCGCGTAGCCGTGCACCAGCACCACCGTCAGGTCGGCGTGCCCGCCGTCCGCCGGTTTGATCTCCTGCACCGCGAGCGGGACGCCGTCGTCGGCGGCGACCGTGGACTGCCGGTCCGGTCGCAGCTTGCCCAGCGATTCCTCGGCGTGCGGGTCGTCCTCGTCCTGGCGCTGGGTGGCGATGCGCGAGCTGTGCGCGGCGACGCCGACGACCGCACCGGTCACCGCGGCCCCGAGCACCCCGCTGGTCCAGGCGAGCGCCTGCCACACCGGTCTCATGTCGCCTCCGTCCCCACCGCGGTGCGCGTCACCCGCGGCCGGTACATGCCGGTGACGATCTCGTAGTGGATCGTGCCGAGCGCCTCCGCCCATTCCGCGGCGGTCGGCGCGCCCTGCTCACCGGCGCCGAACAGCACCACCTCGTCGCCCGCGGCGACCGGGTCGTCGTCGCAGCGCACCACCAGCTGGTCCATGCACACCCGGCCCACGACGGGACGGCGGCGCCCGGCCAGCCACACCTCCATGCGGCCGGAGAGGCTGCGCGGCACGCCGTCGGCGTAGCCGACCGGGACCAGCGCCAACGTGCACGGGCGGTCCGCGGTCCACCGGTGGCCGTAGGACACGCTCTCGCCCGCGGCGACCCGCTTGGTCAGCACCACGGTGGAGCGGAACGTCATCGCCGGGACCAGCCCGTGGTCGCCGTCCTGCGGCACCGGGTCCAGCCCGTAGGCGGCGATGCCGGGGCGCACCAGCTCGAAGTGCAGATCGGGGCGGGTCAGCACCGCCGCCGAGTTCGCCAGGTGCCGGATCGGGTCGAGCCCGGCGGCGCGCGCCTGCCGGTAGGCCGCGTCGAAGCGAGCGGCCTGCGCGTCGATCGACGGGTGCCCGAGCTCGTCGGCGCACGCCAGGTGCGACCACACGGCCACGACCTCGACCGCGCCCGCGGCCTGCGCCTTCGCCGCCCGCTCCACCAGCGACGGCCACAGCTCCGGTGGGCAGCCGTTGCGGCTCAACCCGGTATCGATCTTGAGGTGCACCCGGGCGGTCGTCGACCGCGCCTGCGCGGCCGCGGCGATCGCGTGCAGCTCCGCCTCCGAGGAGACGCCGAGCTGCACGTCCGCGGCGACGGCCGCGTCGAAGTCGTCGCCCGGGGCGTGCAGCCAGCACAGCAGCGGCGCGGTGATGCCGTCCGCGCGCAGCCGCAGCGCCTCGCCGATCGCGGCCACGCCCAGCTCGGAGGCGCCCGCGGACAGCGCGGCGCGCGCGACGGTCGCGGCACCGTGGCCGTAGCCGTCGGACTTCACCACCACCATCGTGCGAGCACCGGAACGCCGGGCGCGCTCGGCCAGCAGGGCGACGTTGTTGCGGAGCGCGTCGACGTCAATGCGCAGGTCGGCGCGGTGCACGGGCTGTTCGGTCATGGCGCGCACATCGTCGCACACGGAAACCGGACGAAGGCCCGCACATGTGACCCACCCCCGCCCCGAGATCAACGCCGGCCCCGGACCGGCCCGTCAGCTCGCGCGGAGCGTCCGGATCGCCGCCGGAACCGACCTGAGCAGCGCCGACGCGCCGATCGGAGCACCCACCGGATCGTCCCCGGCCTCCGGCCCGAACGCGGCGAGCTCGGCCGCCAGCGCGTGCGCGTGGGCCGCGTATCCGCAGGCCAGCCACGGATCGATGCCCGCCGCCAGCAGCGCGCCGATCAACCCGGTCAGCACATCACCCGATCCGGCGGTGGCGGGCCAGGCGTGCACCGAGGGGTTCACCAGCACCCGGCCGTCCGGGGCCGCCACCACCGTCGTGTTGCCCTTGAGCAGCAGCACCACGTCGAAGCGCCGCGCCACCTCCCGCGCCGCGGCGACCCGGTCCGCACCGACCTCGCCCGCGAGCCGCTGGAACTCCCCGGCGTGCGGCGTCAGCACCACCGCCGCGTCCGGGTCCCGCGCGTCCCACAGCGTCGGGTCCTCCGCGAGCAGGGTGATCGAGTCGGCGTCCGCGCACACCGGCCGCCCCGACTCCAGCGCGTGCCGCAGCACCTCGCGGCCGCTGGCGCCGGTGCCGATGCCCGGCCCGACCGCCCACGCCTGCACCCGGCCGGCGTCGGTGATCGAGCCGGTGGCCACCACCTCCGGCCAGTGCGAGCGCACCAGGTCCGCCGCCGAACCCGCGTAGCGCACCATGCCCGAGGTCGCCTGCACGGCCGAGCCGGTCGCCAGCACCGCCGCGCCCGGGTACGTCGCGGAACCGGCGGCGACGCCCACCACGCCCTGCGAGTACTTGTCGTCCTGCGGCCGCGGGACCGGCCAGCCCGCGCCCACGTCCGCCGCGTCCAGCACGAACAGGTCCGGCTCCGGCAGGTGCTCGTCCACGCCGATGCCTGCCACCACCACCGCACCCGACCGCACCGACCCGGCGCCGAGCACGTGGCCCGGTTTGCGGCCGCCGAACGTCACCGTCAGGTCCGCGTCCACCGCGGGCCCGTCCACCGCACCGGTGATCGGGTCGACGCCGGAGGGCAGGTCCACCGCCACCACCGGCGCCGCCACCCGGGACACCAGCTCCGCGGCCAGCGGACGCAGGCTTCCCCGCGCCGAGAGCCCCACGATCCCGTCGACCACCAGGTCCGCGCGCTCCAGCGCACCCGCGGCGGCCGCGCCGACCCCGGCGGTGTCCGCTCCCGGACCCGCCGCGTCCACGAGCACGCCGCCCGCGCGGCGCAGCGCCGCCGAACCCGCCGGGTGCGCCTTGTCCGGGGACAGCAGCAGCGCGGTCACACCCGCACCGCGGCGCCGGAACTCCACCCCGGCCCACAGCGCGCCGCCGCCGTTGCCGCCCGCCCCCACCAGCAGCACCACGTGCCTGCCCGCGACCGCGCCCGCGGTCTCCGCCAGCAGCCGGGCGCCGTGCACCGCGACCGCGAACGCGGCCCGGCGCATCACCACCGGTTCCGGGGTGCTGGTGAACACGCTGCGCTCGGCGTCCCGGACCTGGTCCGGGGTCCACGCTCCCTGCACGGGCGACCTCCTGTTCGCGGCTGGCACCGTCCGCTCGCGGCCTGGCACCGTCCTACCCGATCATCGCCCATCGGACGAGAAGGGGCGCCCGACCAGCGGTCGAGCGGCCCGATCAGCGCCGGTGGATCACTCCACCGTGACGGACTTGGCGAGGTTGCGGGGCTTGTCCACGTCGTAGCCGCGCGCCCGGGCGATCTCCGCCGCCAGCACCTGCAACGGGACCGTGGACACCAGCGGCTGCAGCAGCGTCGCCACCGCCGGGATCTCGATCAGCTCGTCCGCGAACGGGCGCACCGCCTCGTCGCCTTCCTCGGCGATGACGATGGTGCGGGCGCCGCGGGCCTGGATCTCGCGGATGTTGGACAGCATCTTCGAGTGCAGCAGCGCCCGGCCCTTCGCCGACGGCATCACCACGACCACCGGCAGCCGGTCCTCGATCAGCGCGATCGGCCCGTGCTTGAGCTCGCCCGCCGCGAAGCCCTCCGCGTGCATGTAGGCGAGCTCCTTGAGCTTCAGCGCGCCCTCCAGCGCCACCGGGTAGCCGACGTGGCGGCCCAGGAACAGCACCGCCTTCGAGTCGGCCAGCTCCCGGCCCAGCGTGCGCACCTGGTCCACGGTGGACAGCGTTTGCCGAACGGCCTGCGGCATCGCGGCGAGCTCCTCGAACTCGCGCGCCACCTCGTCCGAGTACTTCGTGCCGCGCGCCTGCGCCAGCGCCAGCCCCACCAGGTAGTTCGCGGTGATCTGCGCCAGGAACGTCTTCGTCGCCGCCACCCCGATCTCCGGGCCGGCGTGGGTGTAGAGCACCGCGTCCGACTCGCGCGGGATCTGCGCGCCGTTGGTGTTGCAGATGGCCAGCACCCGGGCCCGCTGGGTGCGCGCGTGCCGCACCGCCTCCAGGGTGTCCGCGGTCTCGCCGGACTGGGAGATCGCCACGACCAGGGTGTCGCGGCCCAGCACCGGGTCGCGGTAGCGGAACTCGCTGGCCAGCTCCACCTCGACCGGGATCCGGCACCAGTGCTCGATGGCGTACTTCGCGAGCAGGCCCGAGTGGTAGGCGGTGCCGCAGGCGACGACGAAGACCTTGTCGATGTCCCGCAGGTCCTGCTCGGTCATCCGCTGCTCGTCGAGGACGATGCCGCCGCCCGAGAAGTGCCCGCGCAGCGTGTTCTCCAGCGCCTCGGGCTGCTCCTCGATCTCCTTGAGCATGAAGTAGTCGTGGGGGGGCTTCTCGGCGGCCGACAGGTCCCAGTCCACGGTGAACGGCTTCGCCTGCACCTCGACGCCGTCGAAGTCGGTGACCCGGTAGCCGGCGCGGTCGATCGTGACGACCTGGTCCTGGCCGAGTTCCACCGCGTCCCGGGTGTGCTCGATGAACGCGGCCACGTCGGAGGCCAGGAAGTGCTCCCCCTCGCCGACGCCCACCACCAGCGGCGAGGAGCGGCGCGCCGCCACGATCTCGTCGGGCACGTCGGCGTGGGTGACCAGCAGCGTGAACGCGCCCTCCAACCGGCGCGCCACCGCGCGGGTGCTGGCGCTCAGGTCACCCGCGGTCGGACCTGAGGCGTACGCGGCGGCCACCAGGTGCGCCGCGGTCTCGGTGTCGGTCTCGCTGGCCATCTCCACGCCCGCGGACTCCAGCTCGGCGCGCAGCGCGGCGAAGTTCTCGATGATGCCGTTGTGCACCACCGCGACCTTGCCCGCCGCGTCCCGGTGCGGGTGCGCGTTGCGGTCGGTCGGCGCACCGTGCGTCGCCCACCGGGTGTGGCCCATGCCGCTGGTCGCCGCGAACCGCGAACCGTCCTGTCCGGCGAGCTTGCCCTCCAGGTTCGACAGCGCCCCCGCCGCCCGCTCGACCGCGAGACCGCCCGCGCCGTCGAGCATCGCGACGCCCGCCGAGTCGTAACCCCGGTACTCAAGCCGCCTGAGCCCGTCCAGCACCACGTCCAGCGCCTGACGATGTCCTACGTAACCCACGATGCCGCACACCCGAGTCAGCGTAGCCACCGCCGCCGAACGCCTCAGAACGGGCAGGGCAGCCGCACCTGACGGTGCGAACCCCGTCGCCACGACCCGGCGACGCCCATCACCGCCGGTCAACGGTCCGCGCCCGGTCCCGGCACCCGCGGTCGCGGTCCCCGCCTGGGGAGTTCCGGTGGTGCGCCGGCCCGGCGGCCGCGAGCGAGGCATCCGCCACGTGACGAACCGCGCACCTCGCGTGGGCGCGGTCGCGCCCGCGTCGGCTACCGTGACCCACCATGGCGCGGAATGCCAAGAAGGCGTTGGAAGAACTGTCCCACCGCGGGCCGCACGAGGTGCTGCACGGCGATCTCGCGCTGGTCGGCCTGCCCGGCATCGTGTGCACGCCGCGCAGCGGGCGCGGACTGCCCGCCGTCGCGTTCGGCCACGGCTGGTTGCAGTCGCCCCGCCGGTACGCGGGGCTGCTGCGCCACCTGGCCTCCTGGGGGATCGTCGCCGCCGCGCCCGGCACCCAGCGCGGGCCGCTGGCCTCGCACCGGATGCTGGCCGCGGACCTGCGCACCGCGCTCGACATCTGCACCGGCGTGCGGCTCGGCGACGGGCAGCTCAGCGTCGACGACCGCAAGCTCGCCGTCGCCGGGCACGCGCTCGGCGGGGGCAGCGCCGTGCTCGCCGCCGCCGACGACCCGCGCGTCCGCGCCGTCGGCACCTTCGCCGTCACCGAGACGATGCCCTCGGCGCTGGCCGCCGCGCACCGCGTCACCGCGCCCGGACTGCACCTCACCGGCGGCAAGGACCTGCTCGCGCCGTCCGTCGCCAACGCCGAACCGATCGCCGCCGCCTGGGGCGGGCCGGTGCAGCTGCGCACCCTGCCGAAGGCCAGCCACCTCGGGTTCACCGAGGGCAGGCACTGGACGGAACTGGTGCTGCACGGCAAGGCCGAGTACCGCACCCAGCGCACCGCCCGCGCGCTGCTCACCGCGTTCCTGCTCCGCCACCTCGACGGAGACGAGCGGTGGGGCGCGCTGCTCGACTCCGACGTCTCCGGCGCCACCATCGACGAAGCCCGGACCCGCAGCGCGGCCCTCACCGCCTGAGTTCCGGTCGGCGATCAGCCGGAAACGCCTCGCGGCGGCGGCGCGGCAGCGAGAATCACCGCTCGTGAACGCTCCGCAGCGACCGCCAGGACCACCCTTCCCGCACGGCACGCCGCCCCCGCACGGCCCGGGCGGGCAACCGGGGTACGGGCCACCGCCGAGGCAACCTCGACCGTCCGGTCCGCCGTGGCGCCCGGCTTCGAACTGGCCGCGCATCGCCTACGGCGTGGTGCTGTGCGTGGTCGGGATCTTCTTCCTCGTGGACGGCACCACCTCGATCATCGACAGCATCGAAGCCGGCCGCGTAGTCGTGTCCGGCCAGACCCAGGCGGGGTTGAACAACGTCCTGGCGATCGCGCGCGGCGACCTGATCGTGCCGGGCGGGCTGGTCGCCCTCGTCGCCGCGATCCTCTGCTTCGCGCGCAACCCCGCCGCGCGGATCCTCGCCGTCGGCCCGGCGGCCGCGAGCGGTCTCGCCTACCTCATGAGCGCCGCCTACGAGATGCACGACCTGGTGCACGGCGGGTTCCGGTTCGGCATCGGGCACTTCTTCGACAACCGCTTCACCGCTCTCCTCGTGATCGGCCTGGCGGCGACGCTGCTCTCGTTCGTCCCCACGATCAGCAGGAGCGTGGCGGCGCGACCAGCGCCCTGGTCGCACAGGTGAGCCGATGAGATCGGGCCGCGCCCCGGCGGGGACGCGGCCCGGTGCTCACCTCAGCCAGGTGCGGTTCGAGAAGTCGTCGTCCTCGTCGTCCTGGACGACCGGGCGGCGGCGGGACGCCGGTCGCGGTGCGGGCCGCGGCGGCGGCTGCTGCCAGCCCCGCGGCTCCGGCGCCATCGGTTCCGGGCGCGGCTTGCGGTCCTGCTGCTCGACCGGCCGGGGCGGCGGATCGGTGTACTCCTCCTCGTCGTCCGGGAGGCCCACGTCGATCTCCGCGACTCGGTTGCGCTCGGCGTTCTCGCGCTGCGCCCGCTCCCGGACCCGCTCCGCCATCTTCTTCGCCGTGGCGACCGTGCTCTCGATGCCCGCCTTGGCCTTCTCCGCGCTCTCCCGGGAACTCCGGGTGAGCTCGTGGCTGCGGTTCACGTCGTCGCTGACCAGCTTGGTCATCGACTCCCGGAAGGCGCGCGCCGCCGGTGTCTCGGTGCTCATCTCAGCCCGCACTCCCCTGCGTCACGCTCATCCCCGCCGGTCCTCGCCGAACACCGCCCGGTGCCGGGCACCGGACTCGTCCACGCCGTCGTCGAACAGCTGCCCCTGGGTGCGCCACGGGCTGGAGTTCGTCCGTTCCTGATCACCCGAGCCGCCGCCCTGCTGGCCGCCGCCCATACCACCCATGCCGCCCATCATGCCGCCGCCCATGCCACCGGATTGCTGCGCGGCACCCTGACCGCCCGCCGGATCGCCCATGGTGCCGAGCCCGGTGGCGCCCTGCGAGCTGCCGGAAGCCGCGTCGTCCGCGCTGGCCATCCTGGTCGCGCCGGCCTGCGGCTGCGCGTCCCCGAACGGGCCGGGGTGCGCGGGCGGCGGATCCGAGAGGTCCCCGGAGAACAACTGCCCGGACATCGTCGTGAACGAACCGGGCACGTGGTCGCCGGTGAACGCGCTCGCCAACCCCAGCCCGGCCGACTGCGGAGCGGTCGGCGCCGGGGTCAGCGGGTCCGGCGGCGAGTCGGTCGACGCCGCGTACGCCGCGGGCGCCACCGGCTCGGTCCCGCCGGAAGCGGGCGGTTCGTAGCCGCCGACCTGCGGTGGCGTGCCGACCGGCGTCGACGGGTCGAATCCGGCGCCCGGATCGCGGCCGACCGGTGCGCTCGTCGCGGCGTCCGGCTCCGCCCCCGGCATCGCGGGCGGCTCGGCCGGAGCCGGCCCGGGCACCGCGTCGAGCCGCGGTTCGGCACCCGCGGTGTCCTCGGCGAAGTCGACGGTCTGCTGCACCGGCGGCCGGCCGGGCCCGTTGTCCACGTCGACGCGGATGCTGCCGTCCGGGGCCCGCTCCAAGGTGATCGTGCGGTCGCCCTCCTGGATCACCGCCTTGCCGTCCTCGCCCGGCTGGACCGGGATGCCCGGTTGCTGGGCGGGATCCGGCGCACCCGGCATCGCGCCCGGAGCGGGGTTCGTGCCGACGCCCGGCAGACCGCCCTCGCCGGGCGCCGGGCCCGGGGCGGGCTGGGTGCTCACGCCGGGCAGGTCCGCCTGCCCCGGCATCGTGCCGGGGGTCGGGTTCGTGCCGACGCCCGGCAGACCGCCCTCGGGGCCGAACCGCACGTCGTAGGTCTTCGGCTGCCCGTCCTCGCCGATGATCGTGACCTTCGAGGTGCCCTGCTGGTCCGGTTCCTGGACCTGCACGGCGTTCTCGCCCTCGCCGATCGTCTCCACCGCGGGCTCGCCGGCCCCCGGTCCGCCCGAACCGTCCGCGCCGGGCTGCGGCATCCCCGGCACCTCGGGCAGCTCAGGGGGTTCCGGCGTCTTCGGGGCCTCGGGCATCGCCGGAGTCTCCGGCATCGAAGGCGCGCCGCCGGGCGAACCACCAGGAGAGCCGCCGGGGGAGCCGCCCGGAGAGCCGCCGGGTGAACCACCGGGGGAACCACCAGGAGAGCCGCCCGGCGAACCACCAGGGCCCTGCCGACCTGCACCTTGCTGGTCAGAACCCTGCGGGCCGGACTCGTCCTGCGCCGGACCGGGGTTGCTGAACGGGTTCTCCTCGGCCTTGCCGAGCTCCTCGTTCAGCTTCTTCCACGCGTCGTCCACGGCGGTCTTGGTGTCATCGCACTTCTGGACGAAGTTCTTCCACTCCGTCTCGATGGACTCGGCGAACTGCAGGACCACCGAGTTGGCCTTGTTCCGGGCCGCATCCTTCGTTTCCTTGTCGGCGTCGCCGCAGCTCTCGTCGATCGGGATCTGCCAGATGCTCGCGACCTTGCGGATCACCAGGTCGTCGTCGCTCCCGTTGGCGAGGTCGATGGTGACTTCCCAGTCCGGCTTGCTCTTCTGCTGGAAGACCGCGGCGCGCCGTCCGTCCTGTTCCAGGACGAAGCGGGCCTTCTCCCGGCAGAGATCGCCGACGGCCTTGATCGACTCCTTCGTGACCTGCGCCGACGTGCGCAGCCGCTCGATCACGCGATCCTGGGCCGTGGGCGTGAACTTCTCGTCGAAGAACCCCTGCGCGCTCTCCGACGCGGACCCGGTCCAGTTCTGCCGCAACTGCCCCAGCCGGTCGGACATCGCGCTGTGCGCTTGCCCCGTACCGCGGTCGGCCTTCTCCAGGTCACCGATGATCCGATCGAACTTGGCGAACCCGATGCCGCGCTGCTCGTCGTAGCGCTCCTTCACCTTCGCCTCGTCGCCGACCCCGACGCCGGCGTGCTTGATGCTCTTGATCTTCGCGTACAGCTTCACGAGGTCGATCATCAGACTCAACCCCGGAGCACCCGCGTTGAGCAGCTGGTCGGAATCCGCCGCCCCCGCGCCCTCCCCGTTGTCGGCGCGGCGCTGGGTGTCACCGATCGTGGACTTGCCGTTCTCGATCGCCTCGCCGTGCTCGCGGCGCGCCTGTGCGCCCTCGTCCGCCTGCTTCTTCGCGCCGGCGTAGGAATCCTTGACGCGCTGACCGGTGCTGGTGCCACCGCTCTCGTACGGCACCTGCTGCACACCGGCACCGTTGTCGTACTTCGTCATGTAGGCGTCGAGCTCGTCGTTCGGGTCATCGCCGCCCGAACGCCGGTAGTCGAGCAGCAAGGTCACCTTGGCGTCCTCGGAGACCGAGCTGTCGTCCATGATGGCTTTGACTTCGTCGACGGAGGGGAACTTCTGCTCGTCGGCCATCAGTTGTTCCCCGACTTCCCGACGGTCTCCGCCGCATCCGCGTCGGACCAGTCGTAACCCTGCCCGGTCTTCTCCAGCTTCCCGGCGAAGTCGTCCATGGCGTCGGCCATCGAGGAGACGCACTTCGACAGCTTGGTCATCGCCTCCTGGTAGCCGCCGAAGGCCTGCTGGTGCACGCGCCCGAAGTCCTCGGCCCCCAGACCGAGCTCCCCGACCTTCTTGGCGTGCTCATCGCGCACCGGATCCGCCGTACCCCGGATGCTGTTGCCGGCGGCGACCAACTCCCCCGAGTTCGTCCCGAAACCTGACATCGTTGCCCCTCCTCGCACTTCACGCCCCCACCGACGCGCGCACGGATGCGACGTCAGGTGGTGGCGCCAGGTTCCTCACCCTGGCAGGCGGGAGCGGCGCACGGGCCGGATCCGATGATCTCCTTGCATACGCGAAGGCTCACCGCGGCGGGTAGGGCCCCTGCGGCGGGTAGGGCTGCGGCGGGGCCTGCTGCGGGAACGGCTGCGACTGCGGGAAGGGCTGGCCGAACTGCTGCGGCTGGGCCGCCGGGAACGGCTGCGACGGCGACGCCTGGGATTGGGGCACCTGCGAGTGCGGCCCCTGCGGGAGCGGCTGCGGCTGCGCGTGGGGGAACGGCTGCGCGAACGGCGGGCCGGCCTGCGGCGGACCCGGCTGCGGGGCGTGCTCGCCCAGCTTCACCTTCACCACGAGCGCGGCGGTCAGCGCACCGGCGCCACCACCGACGAGAATGCTCACGAGCAGAAAAATCCAGTTCATCGGGTCCCCCCTTCGGCTCGCGCCCAAGGTATCGCCCGCGGCACCGCGGCCCACCGGCGGCTCGCCGACGGGAGGAGGAGCGGACCGGCCGCTCAGTACCCGGTGATCACCAGCGCGAGGATCACCGCCAGCGCCATCCCGGCCAGCGGCAGCACCAGGAGCATGACCACGTTCGCGAGCCACTCCCCGCGCGCCGCGCGCACCCGCTCAGCCATGTCGGCGCGCCCGCCGGTTCACCCACCACTGACCGCCGTCGTGCACGGCGTTGATGGCTTTGGTCCCGGCTATGCCGAGGGCGGAGAACACGAGGACGGCGGCGACGAGCCCGACCGCGACGAGTCCGACGATGATGGCGACGACGATGGCACCCATGTGAGCAGCGTCTCACACATCTGCCCGCGCGGGGAGACCTAGATCACAGCTTCACCGGATGGCAGCAACGACCCCGGCGAGCCGTTGCGCGGTGGCGTCGGCGATCGCCTCGCTCGGCGCCTCCACCATCACCCGCACGAGC
Source organism: Saccharopolyspora sp. 7B (assembly GCF_020177435.1). NCBI lineage: Bacteria > Bacillati > Actinomycetota > Actinomycetes > Pseudonocardiales > Pseudonocardiaceae > Saccharopolyspora > Saccharopolyspora sp. 7B. Next base: position 22,666 of record NZ_JAIUKC010000038.1, read on the forward strand.
TGTTCGGTACCGGACGGGCGAAGCAGCACCCGGCCCTGCTCACCGAGTTCGGCCTCCGCGGCCGCGACGGCGTCGGACACGGAGGGAGCCGAGACGGCCTGCGCCTTGTCCACCACCCGCACGTTCACCAGCACCTGCGGCAACCGGCGCATCGCGGTCGCGAGCTCGGCCAGCGGCTCGCCGGTCGCGGCCATCCGGCCCATCAGCCGCAGCGCCGTGAGCAGCCCGTCACCGGTGGTGGCGTGCCCCGGGAGCACCACGTGCCCGGACTGCTCGCCGCCCAGCGAGAACCCGCCGGCGCGCAGCTCCTCCAGCACGTAGCGGTCGCCGACCTTGGTGGTGCGCAGCTTCACGCCGTGGTCGCGCATCGCCAGGTGCAGGCCCAGGTTGCTCATCACGGTCGCGACCAGCGTGTCGTCGGCGAGTTCGCCGGACTCCTTCATCGCCACCGCGAGCACCGCGAGGATCTGGTCGCCGTCCACGACCTGCCCGGCCGCGTCGACCGCGAGGCAGCGGTCCGCGTCGCCGTCGTGCGCGATACCCAGGTCGGCGCCGTGCTCCAGCACCGCGGCCCGCACGTTGTCCAGGTGGGTCGAGCCGACGCCGTCGTTGATGTTGATGCCGTCCGGGTCGGCGTGCAGCGCGATCACGTCCGCGCCCGCGCGCCGGTAGGCCTCGGGGGCCGCACCGGAGGCCGCGCCGTTCGCGCAGTCCACCACGACGCGGATGCCGTCCAGCCGCTGCGGCGTCGCCACCAGCAGGTGGTCCACGTAGCGCTGCACCGCGTCCGGCACGTCCCGCACCCGGCCCACGTGCTCGCCGGTGGGGCGCTGCACGTCCTCGTCGAGGCGCGCGGCGATCTCGTCCTCCACCGCGTCCGGCAGCTTGTGGCCGCCCGCGGCGAACAGCTTGATCCCGTTGTCCGGCATCGGGTTGTGCGAGGCGGAGATCATCACGCCGATGTCAGCGCCCAGCTCACCGACCAGGTAGGCGACCGCCGGCGTGGGCAGCACGCCGACCCGCAGCACGTCCATGCCCGCCGAGGTCAGCCCTGCGGTGACCGCCGCCTCCAGCATCTCGCCGCTGGCCCGCGGGTCGCGGCCGACCAGCGCCACCCGGCGCCGGGAGTCGTCGCGGTCGTAGAGCACGCGGGCCGACGCGGCCGCCACGGACAACGCCAGTTCCGGCGTGAGGTCCGAATTCGCAAGACCTCGCACCCCGTCGGTGCCGAACAGCCGGGACATGTGCAGCGAATCCTCCTGGATCGACGGCAGGGCCACTGTCAGGCCGAACCCGGCCCGGAAAAAGATCACGGGAGCAGCCCCGGCGTCGCGCGGACGCCACGGCTGCTCCCGTGAATCGTACGAAAGGTCAGCGCTTGCTGTACTGCGGAGCCTTGCGGGCCTTCTTGAGGCCGTACTTCTTGCGCTCCTTCTCCCGCGGGTCGCGGGTGAGCATGCCGGCCTTCTTCAGCGCCGGGCGGTCATCCGCCTCCAGCTCGACCAGCGCGCGCGCGATGGCCATGCGCAGCGCACCGGCCTGACCGGAGGGGCCACCGCCGTTGAGGTTCGCGTGCACGTCGAAGCCCTCGGCGCGCTCCACGAGAACCAGCGGTTCCTTCACGATCTGCTGGTGGACCTTGTTCGGGAAGTAGTCCTCGAGCGCCTTGCCGTTCAGCTTGAACCCACCGTTGCCGGAGGTCAGGCGCACGCGGACGATCGCCTCCTTGCGGCGGCCGACGGTCTGCACGGCGCGGCCGGACGGGATCGGCGCGAACTCCTGAGGCGCGTCCTCGACGTCCGCGTCGACCTCGGTGTTCTCGGCGAAGTGCTCGCCGATGTTCTCGACGACGTCCTCGCCGACGGTCTCGATAACCGGAGTCTCCTCCGGAGCAGGAGTGGTCACTGGCTGGTCCTCGGGTCCCTCGGTCACTTCTCGACCTTCGCGTTGATCTGGTACGGCTGCGGGTTCTGGGCCGCGTGGGGGTGCTCCGGGCCTGCGTAGACCTTGAGCTTCTTGCCCATGGCCCGGCCGAGCTTGTTCTTCGGCAGCATGCCCTTGATGGCCTTCTCGAGCACGCGCTCCGGGTGCTTCGAGTCCAGAACCTGCCCCAGGGACTGCTTGCGCAGACCGCCCGGGTAACCGCTGTGCCGGTAGTGGAACGCCTGCTCGCGCTTCTTGCCGGTCAGCGCCACCTTCTCAGCGTTGACGATGACGACGAAGTCGCCGGTGTCGATGTGCGGGGCGTAAGTCGGCTTGTGCTTGCCGCGCAGCAGCAGGGCGGCCTGGGTGGACAGCCGGCCGAGCACCACGTCCTCGGCGTCGATGACATGCCAGGCGCGGGTCACCTCGCCGGCCTTCGGGCTGTACGTGCGCACGGATCTACCTCGTCGTCGTTCGCGTCGGAATCTCGGTGCGGACCCCGTGTTCCTCCGGGGAGCCCATCGGAACCGTGCCGGGTCGGAATCCCCGATCTGGCCGGGGAACCGGCACGTCCTGGGTGTCACCAGAGACCTGTGGCCCGGTTCGGCCTCGGCTCTCGCCGGGCTTTCCGTTGGGCCGGTCACCGCTCCAACACCGCAGTCGCGCACCGCACAACAAACAATCAGGGTACTCGTTGGCGAAAAGACCCACCGATACGGGGTCCCCTTCGTCGGGGGAACGCCGTCGGCGTGCCGAGTCGCCGAGTGGATGCTACCGGGCGGCCCGGGAGCCCCGGGCACCCGCCCCGGAACACCGCCGACCCCGGGCCGCGAGGGGCGTCCGGGGTCGGCGATCGGCGCGGCGCGGAGAATCAGCCGCCGAAGCGACCGGCGTTCTTCGCCTCACCGGCCTGGTAGGACTCGTTCGCGGCGTTGACGGCCATGCCCATCTTCGCGGCGATCTCGATCATGTTCTGGGCGGCCTTGTCCCACTCGGACTGCGCGGCGCGGTACGCCTCCTGCGCCTGGCCTTCCCAAGTGCTGACCAGCGGCTTGAGCATGTTCTCCAGCTCGTCCAGCTCGGCCTGGATCTTGGTGGCGGCACCGCCCAGGTCGTCGGCGGCCTGGCTCAGCTGGCCGAAATCAACCCGAATTTCCATGGTGAAGTCCCCTCACGTGAAGTGGTCGGAAGAAGGTGGAGAAAGAACGTCGGAGGCGGGCTCAGCCGCCGAGCATGCCCTCGATCTTGGAGATCTCGGCCGCCTGCTCCTCTTCGTTCTGGGTGTACGCCTGCCCCGAGGACTGGATGTTCTCGCTGATCTCGCCCAGCTTCTGGTTGATGGTCTTGGCGTTCTCCTGGAACGCGTCCATCAGGCGGCGGAAGACGTCGGACGCCCCGCCCTTCCAGGAGGCCAGGACCGGCGCGATCTGCCCGTCCAGCGTGCTCACCGCGTTCTCGACGTTGCCCCGAACCTCTTCGACCTGACCCGCGGCCTTCGCCATCAGGTCCGCGTCGGTACCCATCCCGCTCATAGGTGAGCCCCCTTCATTCGTTGCTCGAAGATCGATGAACCTACGACGCAGACATTGCCACGTCCGGTTCCGCCCTGTCCCAGCTTTTTCCGGAAACGGTTGCGGCTGTGAACGCGGAAGGGCGAAATCGCTGGTCACGCGCGGATTAGCGATTGCGAAAGAATCCGCTCGTGCCGAGTTCTCGGCGGATCGCACGCGGAATTCGCGAAAGCGATTTGCACCCGTTACCGATTTCGCGGGCGACCGTCACCCGGTGACCGAGAGCGAGGAGACGACCTGCTCGCAGGCCCGCTCCACTTCGGACTTCCCGGCCGGGGTGTACCGGCAGCCCACGCTCACCTGGTACTGCCCGCGGTGCACCACGAACCACTCCGCGGTCGTGCCCGGCAGGTCCTCCCGGTAGTACACGACGTCCCGGCCCGCGAAGGTCGCCGAGGCGTCGAAACCGGAGAACCGCCCCCCATCGGCGTTGAACCGGTCGTACTCGGCGCGCAGGTCCGCGACCGCGCGGGCCCGCCCGGCCGCCACGTCGTAGCCGAGGTCGCCCTGCTGCACGACGATCAGGTCGTCCCCGTCGGACCGCGGCGCGACCACCGTCTGCCACAGCTGCGGATCACCGCCGGTCTGCCGCCAGCCCGCCGGGTAGTCGAAGCCGTACTCGTACTGCGCGACGTGCCGCGGTGGCGCCGCCGCCCGCCCGCCTGCGACCTGCGAGAGCAGCACCGCGACCACCACCGCGACGACCACGGCCGCCGCCGCGCCCGCGCCCCACACCCACGGCCGCACCCCGGTCCGCCGGGGCACCGGGGTGTGGAACACCGGCCGGGTCTGGTCGCCGGCGCCGATGACGATGGTGGAGGCGCGGCTGAGCGAATCGCCCGGCGGAGCGACGGCGGGCTGCTGCGCCCACTGCTGCCGCGGGACGCCCGCGTGCTGCGGGCGCGCGGCCGGTGCGCGTGCGCCGCGGTGCGCGCCCGCGGGCGCGAGCCCACCGGTGCGCTCCGGGTCCAGCCGCACCGCCCGCAGCGCACCGCGGGCCACCACCGTCTCCGGTTGGTCCAAGGTGGTCGGCAGCACCCCGGTGCGCTCGTGGATGAGCCGGGCCACCAGCGGGATCCGGCTGGAACCGCCGACCAGGAACACCCCGGCCAGCCGGTCCCGCGGCACCTGCCCCTCCTGCAAGGTCGCCGAGACCAGGTCGGCGGACTTCGCCAGCGGTGCCGCCACCAGACGCTCCAGGTCGGCGCGGGTGACGTGCGCGTCGGAGAACGGCGGTGGCATCGGCACGTCGGTGTAGGTGTGCCGGGACAGCGTCTCCTTCGCGCCGCGCACGTCCTGGCGCAGCACCCGGCGGCGCCGCCGGTCCGCCATGTCGCGGCCCTCGACGAGCTTGTGCCACGCGGCCGGGTCCATTCCGGACACGACGGAACCGATGTGCTCCAGCAGGGCCTGGTCGATGTCGGCGCCGCCGAAGTTCGGCTCGCCCTTCGTCGCCAGCACCCGGAACGCGCGGCCCTGCTTGCAGACGACGCTGGCGTCCACGGTGCCGCCGCCCAGGTCGAGCACGGCGAGCGCCCCGCCATCGGGCAGCCCGTGCCCGGCGGAGTGGAACACCGCGGCCGCGACGGGCTCCGGCACCAGCACGACTTCCTTCGCCAGCCCGGCCGCGGCCTGGCGCAGCACCCCGGCGCGGACCGAACCCCAGTCCGCGGGATGGGTGAGCACGAGCAGGTCCACGCCCGCGCCCGCGGCGAACCGGCGGGCCTCGCCGACGGCCCGCTGCAGCACCGCGCGCACCACGTCGCCGACGCGCAGCACGCTGCTGCCCAGCAGCAGCTCGCCCTCGTCGATGCGGCGCTTGGGGTGCGGTTCGAACCGGGACGGGTCGACGGCGGCCTGCCGCTCCGCCTCGTGGCCGACGAACAACGTGCCGTCGGCCGCGGCGAACACCGCGGAGGGCACCAGGGGTTGGCCGTCGACGACCACCACCTGCGGTTCACCGCCGCCGACGGACACCACGGTGCAAGTGCTCGAGGTGCCGAAGTCGACCGAGACGTGCAGGGACACCCACTACTCCTTCGCGCACCGCCGCGGGGTCGCGTCGGTGTCTTCGCCGGGCCGCCGGTGCGGCGGGACGAACCGGGCGCGAACCCGAATGCCCCCGAACGGTTCGCGCGAGTCGGGCTCCGATCCCGAATCCACCCCAGCACCCTAGAGGCCGAGGGTGCGCGCAGTTCAACAGTCTGCCCTCGATCGGGTGGCTTTCGCGGCAACCTCTTGACGCACCGTGTCCGAGGTTCCCGCGCGCCGCGGGCACCGGGTGCGGCGCGGGCCGGGCACGCCCCCGCCCCCGGCACGCGCCGCCCGGCCGGGATCAATCCGAGTACTTGATCTCGGCCAGGAAAGTTCGCCACTGATCACGCCGGAAGCACAGCACCGCGGACTGGTCCTTCGAATCGCGCACATCCACCCGCATCGCGATCGAACCGACTTCCACGCACGCCGATTGACTACCGCTGTAGCTCGATTTCCGCCAACGCCCCGTCCCCATGACCAGCGCCCTCCCCGCACTCGTACCTGCGCGCATAAGCCGCGACGAGTTCCAAGGAACGATCAGGGCTCAGCGCCGTCCGGCACAGACTAGATCGCGCGTGCAAAAAGGGCGTTACATCTTCCGGGTCGTCGAGGAATGCACCGCACCTGCGCTGTTCCAAATGGACCACCGGCCTGCTCCGGACGAACTCCAGCAGGAGGAACGGGCCGTCCAGTCCGGTGTGCGCGCCCGCGGCGAACGGCACCACGTGCAGGGAGATGTTCGGCTCCCGGCACACCGCGCACATCGCGTTCAGCTGCGCGGCCATCACCGCAGGCCCGCCGACCGCTCGGCACAGCGCGGCCTCGTCCAGCAGCACCACGTACCGGGTCGGTTCGGCGCGGTGCAGGATTCCCTGCCGGGCCAAGCGGGCCCCGATGAGCCGGTCGACCTGCTCGGCCGGAACACCGGTGGCGTTGAACAGCGCGCGGGCGTAGTCGGGGATCTGCAGCAGTCCGGGAACGAGGACTTCGGACGCCTCGGTGATGCACACCGCGCGTTTCTCCGCGTCGATGAGTTCGGTGAGCTGCGCGGGCAATCCGATGCCCGATTCCCACCACACCGGTTCATCGATGTCGTAGGCGAGGCGCAACAACCGGTCGCGGTTAGCACCGCGCACGTCCACGGCGTCCAGGAAGGCCCGCACGGAATTCGGGGCGAGGCGGCGGCGGGCCGTCTCCATTCGGCTCACCTTCGCTTCGGAGCAGCCGATCAGATCGCCGAGCTGGCGCAAGGTCAGTCCGGATTGCTCGCGAACGGCACGCAATTCCTTTCCCAGCGCGCGGGCTCGGGGGGTGTCTGACATGGCCCACACCATAAGCGCGAATACCGAGGAAGATCTTCGCTCGATCGTGTCATTCACCGAGAGCGACGGCGGGGCTCCCCCGCCACGAGGACGGGGGAGAGCCGCCAGCGGTCCGCACGGGACCCGCCGATCACTGCGGCTGCGAGTACGCCGTCTGGATCAGCTGCGGGCCGCCGCGCAACGAGCGGCTGACCAGCGTCCCGCGCCCCGGCGGCAGCTGCCGGGACTTGACGTTGCCGACGAGCTGCCCGTCGTCCTTGTTCGCGCTCATCGCGAGACCGGGCGCCGAGACCTCCCGCATCTTGCCGATGATCGGCTCGAACAGCGCACGGCTGGCGTTGCCCGAGTTCCGGGCGATCACCATGTGCAGCCCCACGTCGGAGGCCTGCGCGACGAACTCGGCCAGCGGTGCCAGCGGGTTGCTGCCCTGCGGCGAGATCAGCTCGTAGTCGTCGATCACGATGAACAGGTCCGCGCCCTTCCACCAGGAGCGGTCCCGCAGCTGCTCCTGGGTGACGTCCGGGCCGGGCAGCCGCTTCTTCAACGCGGCGGCGATGTCCCGCACGTTGTTCTTCAGCTGGTCCGCGGTGACCGTGTACTCCATGAGGTGCGAGTCCGGCACCACGCCCAGCATCGTGCGGCGCACGTCGACGAGCAGGATCAGCGCCTGCTCGCGGGTGTACCGGCTGGTGATGCCGTTGACGATGGTGCGCAGCAGCGCCGTCTTCCCGGACTCGCGCTCGCCGAACGCGTAGAAGTGCGGTTCGGCCTTGAAGTCCAGGTAGACCGGGTTGAGCCCGTCCTCGTTGATGCCGATCGGCACCAGGTGCGGACGCGGCTGCTGCTCCTTGGCGGGCAGCTGCTCGTACGGCAGCAGGTTCGGCAGCAGCCGGACCTGCGGCGCCGGACGGCCCTTCCACGAGCTGCGGACCCGGTTGACCAGGTCGGCGACGCCGTCGGCGAGGTCGTCGTTGTAGAGCTCCCACGACGGGCGCGGGTGCTTCTCGTTCGCCGCCTCGGCGCGCGCCGCCTCCGCGGGGATCCGGTCGCCGAGCTTCTCGCTGTCCACCCGGGGCAGTGCCGTCAGGTAGTGCAGCTGCGTGGCGTGCAGGCCGCGGCCCGGGCGGCCCAGCGGCACCGTCACCGCGACCTTGCGGTTGACCTCGGACTCGCCGGGGTCGCCGAGCCGGAGCTCCATGCGGGTGCCGAGGGCGTCCTTGAGCTGCGGCCGGATCGCGGCCCACCGGTTGGCGCCGATGAACACGTGGATGCCGAACGCGAGGCCCTGCTGCACCAGGTTGTTGATCTCCGGTTCGAGCGGCTCGAACTCGGACTCGGCGCGGAACGCCTCCCACCCGTCGACGATGAGGAACACGTCGCCGTACGGGTCGTCGGTGATCTCACCGCGGCGCTTGCGGTTGCGGAAGTCGGCCATCGAGTCGATGCCCGCCTCCTGGAACCGGCCTTCGCGCGCCGCCAGCAGCGACTTGACCTCGGCGATGGTGCGCCGCACCGTGTCCGGGTCGCGCCGGTTGCCGTACGCGCCGACGTGCGGCAGGTTCCGCAGCGCCGAGAGCGAACCACCACCGAGGTCGACGCAGTAGAACTGCACCTCCTGCGGGGTGTGCGTGAGCGCCATCGACGCGATCATCGTGCGCAGCAGGTTCGACTTGCCCGTCTGCGGACCGCCGACCACGGCGCCGTTGCCCTCGGCACCGTTGGCGAAGCGCAGCACGAGCGGGTCCTGCCGCTGGTGGTAGGGCACGTCGATGAGCCCGATCGGCACCTCCAGCTTGCCGCTGCCCGGGTGGCCGACGGCGGTGTAGCCGCGGTCGTCGGTCGCCTGCAGCGGCGGCAGCAGGCCGTCCAGCGTGGGCGGGGCGTCCAGCGGCGGCAGCCACACCATGTGCGCCGGCGGCCACTGGCCCTCGACCTTGCTGATGACCAGCTGGAAGTCGGTCGGCGCCAGGTCGTCCTTCTTCTTCGGCTCCTCCTCGACCACCGGTGCCTCCGGCTCCGGGGGCTTCTCCACGAAGTCCGGGATGAAGAACCGGGGCCGCTTCTCCCCCGTCACCGGCGAGGCCGCCCGGCCGATCGGGCGGCGCCCGCTGGTCTGGTGGTCGTGCCCGGAGACGTAGGCCGCGCGGAACCGCTCCATGCCGTTGGGGTGCTTCAGGTACCCGTGCCCACCGTTGGAGGGCAGGTCCGCCGCGTCCGGGATGCCGATGGCGGCGCGGGATTCGGAGGCGTTGAACGTCTTCAGGCCGATCCGGTAGGACAGGTGCGAGTCCAGGCCGCGCAGCTTGCCCTCCTCCAGGCGCTGCGAGGCGAGCAGCAGGTGGACCTGCAGCGACCGGCCCAGCCGGCCGATCATGGTGAACAGGTCGGCGAACTCCGGCTTCTGCTGCAGCAGCTCGCCGAACTCGTCGATGACCACGAACAGCGCGGGCAGCGGGTCCTTGGCGTTGTCGTGCCCGGCCTCGTAGAGCTTCCGGTAGTCCCAGACGTTCTTCGCGCCCGCCTTGTCCAGCACCTCCTGCCTGCGGTTCATCTCGCCTTCGAGCGCGGCCTGCATGCGGTCGACCAGGGTGCTGTCGTCACCGAGGTTCGAAATGCTCGCGGAGACGTGCGGGGCGTTGTCGAAGCCCTTGAACGTCGCACCGCCCTTGAAGTCGACGAGCACGAAGTTCAGCGCCGCCGAGGAGTGCGTGGCCAGCAGGCCCAGCACGATGGTGCGCAGGAACTCGGACTTGCCGGAACCGGTCGCACCGATGCACAGGCCGTGCGGGCCCATGCCGCCGGAGGCGGTCTCCTTGATGTCCAGGTGCACGATCTCGCCCTGCTCACCGGGGCCGATCGCGACGCGGTACATGTCGTCCCGCGGACGTGGGCGCCAGGCCTCGTTGAGGTCGAAGGTGACCGGGTCGCCCGCGAGGCCGAGCTGCTCGATGTAGTTGAGCTGCGTGGTGAGCGGTTCGAAGCCGCCGCTGTCCTCCACGGCCGCCGGGCCGGAGGCGATGCGGTACCGCGCCATCTGGCGGGCCAGCGAGGTGGCCTCCTCCATGGTCAGCGCGTCCGGTTCGCCGAACCACTCCACGCTGTTCTGGCCGCGGGCGCCGATGCGGTCCGGCTCGACGACGATGCGCATGCCGCGGCGCTGCGTCATCGGACCGAGCACATCGGACAGGTCGATGATCGTGACCCCGGCGAGCCCGCCTTCGACGATCAGCTGCTCCTCGCGGCTGATCTCGGCGTCGTCGAGCACGATCACGATGTGCGGCTGGCCTTCCGGCGGGGCCGCGTTGCGCTGGAACCGGGGGCGTTCGTCGAGCTGCTCAGCGAGCATCTCCTCGATGCCCCACAGCGAACCGGACATCAGCCGCATCGGGCCGATGCCGTCGGTCTCGGTGGGGTGCTGCGCGTGCGGCAGCCACTTCACCCAGTCCCACTCGGTGCGCGACCGGCCGCTGGAGGCGATCGCGATGATCACGTCGTTCGGCGAGTGGAAGGTCGCCAGCTGGGCCAGCATCGCTCGCGCGAGCCCGCGGGTGAGCACCCGGTCGCCTTGCAGCCCGACCGCGGCGAAACCGCGCAGCGAGGTCGCGATCGGCAGCTGGGCCACCAGCGAGTGGGCGCGCACGAAGCGGCGCAGCGCCAACGTGGTGATCGGCTCCAGCTCGTCGACCGGCCCGGTCTGCGGCGGCACCAGCCGCGTCTCCAGCCGCTGCGAGCCGCGGCCGACGCGGACCTGGCAGAAGTCGTTGTCGTTCGGCCTGCGCTCCCACATCCGACGGGTGCCGTTCGCCAGCGACCACAGCGTCTGCGGGTCCGGGTGGACCCATTCCCGGGCGAGGCGCTGCTCGTCCGCGGCCTCGCGGGCGCGATCCCGCATCTGACCGAGGTACCGCAGGTAGTCCTTGCGGTCCTCGTTCATCTCGGCCTTCTTCTGACCGCCGTCCTTGCCGCCGCCCGCCATCATCCCGAAAGTCGAGACGAGCATCATCATCGGCATCATCATCATCATCGGGTTGTCCTTGGCCCGCTGAAGCATGAAGACCATCATCCCGAGGGATGCGACGATCATGACGCCTGGCAGCACCTTCTGAACGATGTTGCCGGGGATCACCCGCGGGATCTCGGGTGGCGGTTCGAGGTGCACCTCCCCGCCAGGCGGCCTCGGAGCGGCCATGCGCGGCAATCGCTTGAACTGCAGCGTGCTCACCGGAGGCAGCAACCTTTCCTGTCGTAGCAATGTGGAGCGGCGGGCTCACGTCACGACGCCCCTACTGCCGCGAGCGGCATTCTGTACCGTCCACGACACCGACGTCAGCAGGGTCCAGGCGGTTCCGGTCCGTCCGTGACCAACCGGTTGCGAACCCGTTGGCACGAGTTCGACCAAACCCTTCACCCCTGCGAGGTCGGTGCGGCCATACTAGGGGCGCTCTTCGGCCGGGCGGGCCGCTTTCGGCGAGAAAAGCCGCACCGGGCCGGATCGAACGCAGAAGGACCCAAGTGCAAGGACCTAGGAAGTAGGGGGCCTCAGTGGCGACCGGGACCACGGTGTTCAGCCGCGTGACAGTGGTGGCGCCGAATACTCGCATCGACTTGGCGCTGCCCGCCGACGTCGCGGTGGCGGATCTGCTGCCGATGCTGCTGGACATGGCCCGCGAGGGCAGCACGGACGGTGGCTCGCGGCACGGTGGCTGGTGCCTGGCGAAGCTGGGTGAAGAACCGCTGGAGAACAGCCAGACGCTGTCCTCGCTCGGCGTCGTCGACGGCGAACTGCTGCAGCTGCGCCGCCGCTCGGACGACCCGCCGCCCCCGCTCTACGACGACGTGGTGGACGCGCTCGCCGAGGCGGAACCGGGCAGCTACCGGCCGTGGACGAAGGAGACCGCCGCCAAGATCGGGCACGCCGCGGGCGTGCTCGGGTTCGTCGCCGCCGCCGCCGCGTTAGGACTGTCCGGACAGGCCGGTGGGGTCCTCTTCCACGCGATCACCGCGATCATCGCGCTCGTGGTCGCCGTGTTCGCCACCGGCATCGGCTCCGTCGTCACCCGCGCCTACGGCGCCGCCACCACCGGCACCGTGATCGCCGGGGCGGGCGCGCTGCCGATGGCGTTCGTCGCCGGGCTCAACGCGGTCCCCGGCAACGACCCCACCCCGAAGCTGCTGCTGGCCAGCGCGCTGGTGCTCATCTTCGCGTCGATCTCGCTGATGGTGATCGGCACCGGCATCGTCACGTTCATCGCCGCCGCGACCGTCTCCACGTTCGCGGTGCTCGCCTTCATCGCCGCCCTGCTGCTGCCGAGCGGGGCGAGCGCCGCCGGTGTCGCCGCCGGGGCCGGCGCCATCGGGCTCGCCGGGATCTCGCTGCTGCCGCGGCTGACGATCCAGCTGGCGAAGCTGCCGCTGCCGCACGTGCCGGGCAACGCCGACGACCTCAAGGAGGACGAGGGCTTCCCGGACTACCTGATGATCGAGCGCCGCACCGGCCTCGCCCACCAGTACATGACCGGGCTGATCATCGGCTGCGGGCTCACCGCCGCGCTCGGTGCGATCCTCGCGATCACGCTGGCCAACGGCGGCGTCTTCGGCGCCCTGTTCGCGATCGTGGTCGCCGCGGTGCTGCTGCTGCGCGGCCGCAACTACGCCAACGGCAGCCAGGCGGTGGCGCTGCTGATCAGCGGGCTGCTCGCCTCGGTCGGCGTGGCCGCCGGGCTGCTCGTGCAGACCGCGGTGGCGCCGATGGCCGTCGCCTGGGTGTTCCCGCCACTGCTGCTGCTGAGCGTGGGCGCGCTGGTGTTCGGCGTGGTGTTCCCGAACCGCCGGTTCTCGCCGGTGCAGCGGCGCATGGTGGACATCCTGGAGGCGGTGCTGATCGCGCTGGTGCTGCCGCTCGCGCTGGGCGTCATGGACCTGTACATGACGATCCGCGACCTCAACCTGAACTTCTTCTGAGGACCGCCGAGATGGGTTTCAACTCGCGGAACGGCGCGCTGCGGCGCGGCATGGCGCTGGTGGCCGTGCTGGGCATCACCGCGCTCGGCCCGGTGCAGCCCGCACTGGCGGACGAGACCGAGTTCCAGCCACCGCCGCTCGTCCCGGACGCGCCGCCGACCGGGCCGCTGTCCCCGTCGGGCAACTACGAGCCCACCCAGGGCTGCATGCAGGCGAACAGCAGCGGCGCCTCCGTCGTGGAGAAGCCGTGGAGCCAGCTCACGCTCGGGTTCGAACGCGCGCACTCCGAGGGGCTCACCGGGCAGGGCGCGACCGTCGCGGTCATCGACACGGGCGTCAACGAGCACCCGCGGCTGAAGCTGACCGGCGGCGGGGGCAGCGCGGTGCCGGACGGCGGCGCGAACCGCGACTGCGACGGCCACGGCACGGTGGTGGCCGGGATCATCGCGGCGGCGCCCTCCCCGGACACCGGGTTCGTCGGGGTCGCCCCGGACTCGCAGATCATGTCGATCCGGCAGTCATCCGCGCTGTTCCAGGACAAGCAGCAGAACAAGACGATCGGTGACACCCGCACGATGGCGCAGGCCGTGCAGTACGCCACGGACCAGGGCGCCAGCGTCATCAACATCTCGCAGTCGTCCTGCCAGACGATGGCCGCGGCGATGGCCGATGGCGGCGGGCACAACAACCGGCTGCACAACGCGGTGAAGAACGCCTACGACAAGGGCGTCGTCGTGGTCGCCGCGGCGGGCAACACCCAGGACAGCTGCCAGAAGAACCCGCCCGGCAACCCGGTCACCGCGGTGCTGCCCGCCTGGTTCGACGAGTACGTGCTGACGGTGGCGTCGGTCGGGCAGCAGGGCCAGGCCTCCGAGTTCACCGTTCCCGGCCCGTGGGTGGACGTCGCGGCACCGGGCGAGGACCTCACGGCGCTCGACCCGGGCAGCGGGGGGACCGGCGTGGTCAACCAGCTCGCGACCGGGCCGCAGGGCGAGCCGGGTCCGATCCAGGGCACCAGCTTCGCCGCCCCGTACGTCTCCGGGCTGGCGGTGCTGATCAAGCAGAAGTTCCCGGAGCTCACCGCGAAGCAGGTGATGGACCGGATCGAGCAGACCTCGCTGAGCCCCGGCGGGCCGAACGGGCGCAACGACATCCTCGGGCACGGCATGATCGACCCGATGGCGGCGCTGAGCGACGTGGTGCCCGCCGAGCACGGCGCGCAGCCCGCCCCGGCGAAGCCGGCGCGGCTCGGCGCGGACGTCATCCCGCAGCCGGACTGGGCGGCGATGACCGTCGCGTTCGGCGGGGCGCTCGGCGGCATCGGGGCGGTGCTGTTCACCGCGTTCCTGATCAACGCGGTGCGCACGGTCCGCGCGCGCCGCGCGGGCGGCGACGACGACTGATCGCGGCGTTCGACGACGAAGGCCCGGTGGCGTCCACTTCGGACTCCACCGGGCCTCGTCCTGTCAGGCCACGGTCATTCCGGGCGCTTCTTCCTCGTGTCGCCGAGCACCGGGTCGGCGGCGGGCGGCGGGGTGCCGAACAGCTCGGCCGGGTCGGCCTTCGGCCGCGGCCGCTTCTGCGAGCGACGTCCCGTCCCGCCACCCGCACCGGCCAGGCCCGCCATCCCGGCGAGCGGCATCATGCCGCCGACCATCCCGCCACCGAGCACGGCACCGGTGGTGGCCGCGGAGGTGCCCTCGTCAGACTGCTCGGCGTCGCCCGACTGCTCGGCGTTCCCGGCCTGGGCCGGGCTGGTCGTGGCGGGGGTGGCCGTGGCAGGGGCCGCTCCGGCTCGCGGTTCCCCCGCAGCCGCGAGCTCTGTCCACAACGGATTCCGTGGCCCGTCCGCGGTGACGGCCGGCACCGGCGGCAGCACGTCCCGCTGGGCGGCGCAGAACCGGTGCAACCGGGCGAGTACCTCGCGCACCGACTCGGCCAGGCCCGCCGCCGGGCGCCGGACCCGCATCAGGTGCTCGCGGGCAGCGGGCAGGTCCGGCCCCGGTTCGCGCAAGGCCGCGTACACCTGGGCCGCGACCTCGGCGACGAGCAGCCCCATCTCCCCGGCCAGTTCGCGCAGCGCACCGGCCGCCGCGTCGAGTTCCGCGGCCAGCGCGTCCGCCACCTCGGCGAGCGCCGCTCCGCTCGCGCCGATCCGGCGCAGCGCGGCGGCGAACGCGTCGGCGTCCGCGCCGTCCCAGCTCGCCTCGACCCCGCTCACCTGGTCGGCGGCCGAGGAGGTGCCTTCGCGCAGGGCTTCCGCCGCGGCGCGCCAGAACTCGGCGGCGGGCGGCAGCGCCCGCCACTCCCCTCCCGCGACGGCGAACTCCGGGCCGAACGGGTCGGGCACCTCCAGCACCTCGACGGACTGGTGCAGGAAGTCCAGCTGCACCGGCAGCTCGGCCCGGTCGGCGGCGAACGCGGCGGGCTCGGTTCCCGGTGCGGGCGCGGCGGATTCCGGTGCGACGGCCCCGGACCCGGGCGCTAGCGGCTCGATTCCCGTTGCGGGCGAACGGGATCCGGGTGCGACCGGATCGGCCCCCGGTGCGACCGCCGCCGTTCCGACGTCGGCCGCGGGCGCGGAACTCCGCTCCGCCTCCGCCGCGCTGGCCGCGCGCACCGCGCGCAGGTCGTTCGACTGCAACATCCCGCCCGGTTCCCCCATCACGCCTCACCTTCCCGGCCGAAACCGGCGGCGTGCTCGGCGTCCCCGGTCGCGTGCCGCTCGACGACCGCGGTGAGCTCGTCCCCCGCGTCGGCGACGGCGTGGCCGAGACCGAAGATCCGCTCCCGCAGCGCCCCGGCCAGCCCGTCGTAGGACTCGGCGGCCACCTCGCCCCACTCCCCGAAATCGGCGCCACCGGGCGCGTCCCCCAGTCCGCGCCCCACTTCGCGCACGAGCTCCCGGGCGGCGCGCAGCGCGGCCGCGCGCGCCACCAGCTCGTCGGTCTCGATCCGGATCCCCGCCATCCGGCACCTCCCGGTAGTCGACGACACCGGCCACCCCAGCGGGCCGGCGGGCGCGCCCGCGCTCGGGCACGAGCGCACCGTCCCTGGGACGTGCTCACCGGCACCGCGGTTCCCGTCCGCTGGGCGGGAAACGCGAGCGGGGCGCCCGACCGGAAAAGGTCGAGCGGGCCGTTGACCTCGCGGGAGGAGCCGTCAGCCGCCGGTGCTGCCGGACTGCTGCTGCGCCTGCGGGTTCGGCGGCGGCCGGTTCACGCCGCCCGGCGGGACCGGGACGGAGTCGTACACGTAGCTGGCCTGCGCCGGGTCGAGCAGATCGCCCTTCGGCAGCGACCGCAGGATCCCGGACGGACCGGCCTGCAACGCACCCGGGTTGGTCACCACGCCGAGCCCCTGCGCGGTCGCGCCGTCCTTGATCCCGTAGATCACGCCCTGGTCGGACACCAGGTAGATCGGGGCCGAGTCGGCACCGGCCTCGTTGGACGCGCCGCGCACCACGGCCGCCTTCCCGGCGGGCATGTAGAAGAAGTCCACCTTCGGGCCGGTCCCGTCGTGCTGGGCCAGCTTCACCGGGGCGGTCTTCGTGGGGGCGTCCTTGCCGACGGTGACCGTGACGTGGTGCTCGCCGCCGACGTTGTGCCAGCTGAGGCAGGACGTGGGCGCCTGCTGGAAGGACAGCGGGTGCGGCACGACCGTCGGGAACGAGTCCATGTCGAGGCGCTGCGCCTCCGCGGTCTTCGCGTCGGTGATGGTGCCGGTGGAGTTCGGGATCTCCTGGCTGCCGCGCTTGCTGGCGTGCAGCACCGCGGCCGCACCGGCGCTGATCTCCTGCTTGCCCTCGGGCAGCAGCGCGAAGTACTTGTCCGGCGCCCCGGCGACGGTCTGCTTGACCACGTCACCGGAGTCGTACGGGTTCTGCATGTAGTCCACGGTGCCGCTGGGCGCGTCCGGGATCTGCAACGGCGGCGCGTCCGGCACCGAGTTCAGCATGTTCGTGGTGATGGTCCGCGGAACCACCCCGTTGAGCCCGTAGAGGTCCATCACGGCCTGCTCGGAGCGGTCCACCTGCGCCTTGACGACCTTGGTGTGCGGCCGGCCCGGCAGGTCCTCCACCCGGTAGATCAGGTACTCCTGCCCGGAGCTCTGGTCCTGCACGAACAGCGACTCGTCGGGTTTGAGCTCGACGCCGTGGTCCGCGTCGCCGCCGATGACGGTGGTCTCCACCTTCGTCGCGCGCTGGGTCCGGGCCTCGCTGCCGAGGTTGTCCCGGACCTGCCCGACGTCGCAGATCGCCCACGCGGGCTCGGCGACGTTGTTCGCCGCGGGCAAGTAGTTGGGGGCGTTGACCATTCCGGTGCGCGGGCCGCGCGGGAAGTCCGCCAGCGCCGACTCCTTCACCGTGGTCGCCTCGACGGGTTGCCCGCCCTGGCCGCCGCCCTGCGCCATCACCAGCAGCTTCGCGGACGCCATGTTCAGCATCGGGATCAGCCGCTTCTGCGCGGCGTCGTCCGCGGTGACGACGTACACGCTGCCGCTGTCCTTGCCGATGACGATGTTGCCCGGTTCGGGGATCGACCCCTTCCCGCCGAACAAGCCCCAGACGAGGAACCCGATCAGCCCGATGCAGGCGAGGATGGCACCGGCGATGGTGGCGCGCTTGTGCGAGCCCATCGGGTCGTGCAGCATCACCGCGTCTTTGCGCACCAACGCCGATTCCATGCGGCGAAGGACGAACTGGTACGCCTGAACCTGTGACTTCGTTGTGGGTGTTGATGCCATTCTTCGCCTACAGCTCTCCCGTCCGAGGTACGGTTCCGCAGGATAGCCGGAGAGGGGCGCCGCACGGGTCCGGTTCGACGGAACCCTTCCGCAAACTCTTGGAACGGCTGCCGAACGACCTGGTTGGCGCGCCCGTGCGCGCACTACCTGCGAGGGGAAGAGACCGAACGGATGTCCGTCAGCACGCAACATCCGGCCCAGCCGAACGCCTCCGGTACCGGCGGTGCTCGCACGCGCATCCGAGCGCGGCGTCGCACGGTCGGTGCCAGCCTCGGGGCGATGCCGGTGGCCAACATCGTCGTCATCGAGGTCGGCCTGGCACTCGGCCTGATCCTGGTGCTGCTCAACGAGATGCTGTGGCCGGTGTCCGCGGGCGTCGTCGCGCTCGCGCTGATCATCGCGCTGCTGCGCAGGCGCGGCCGCTGGTTCACCCAGTGGTTCGGGCTCGTCCTGGAATACCGCACGCGCAGCCACATCCGCCGTTCCGTCCCGCCGTCCGAGGACGTCAGCGAATTCGTCGAGGACCGCAACGGTGACGGCATCATCGGTCCCGACGAGAACCACCGGGTGGCGCTGCTGCGGATCCTGGTCGAGGACCTCGTCGTCGCGCGCGGCCAGGACCACGACCGCAACCCGGTCGGTTTGTCCTGGCACAACGGCAAGTGGACCGCGGTGCTCATGGTGGACCCGACGCCGCCGCTGATCAGCAACCCGGACAAGGCGACGAACCTGCCGCTGGGCGTGCTGACGCCGTGCCTGGAGGACCGCGGCGTGGTGCTCGACGCGATCCAGGTGATCTGGCACTGCTACCCGGGAAGTGCCGCGCTGCTGCCGGATTCGCCCGCGCTGAACTCCTACCTGGAACTGATGGGGACCTCCTCCGCCGCCGCACGCCGCACCACCTGGGTCGCCGTGCGGCTGGACCCGCAGACCTGCGCGAAGGCCGTCGGCGAACGCGGCGGCGGGGTCGTCGGCGCGCACCGGGCGCTGATCGGCGCGCTGTCCCGAGTGCGCAACGCGCTGGCGAGCCAGGGCATTTCGGCCCGGCCGCTGGACCCGGACGAACTGCTGCAGGCGGGCATCTCCTCCGCCGAGCTGCAGGACGCGCTCGGTTCGCAGCGGCCCATCGGGTTGCGGGAGCGGTGGAGCGGGGTCATCGCCGACAACTACCGGCACGCCAGCTACGCCATCACCGGCTGGCCGAACCGGATGACCGACGGCATCAACGCGCTGACCGGAGTTCGCGGCCGGTCCATCAGCATCGCGCTGTCCATCGCACCGTCCGGTGAGGACGGCGAGGTGGGGCTGCGCGGCCTGGTGCGGATCAGCGGCCGCACCCCGGAGGCGCTGAACTCCGCGGACCACCAGCTGCGGGCCATCAGCAACAAGCTCAACCTGACGCTCACCCCGCTGCGCGGGATGCAGCTGGCGGGCCTGACCGGAACGCTGCCCCTGGGAGGTGCGGCATGAGCCGGACGCGAACCCTCGACACCCCCGGCAACAGCACCGGGACCGCGCCGGAGTTCCTGGTGCGGCCGGAGATGCTGGACCTGGTGAGCCCGCCCGGCGACCGCGGCGGGATGATCATCGGCGCCGGGCCGACCGGGGAGCCGCTGACGGCGTCGATCCTGCGGCCCGAACCGACCCGCATGGTCACCGTCGGCGGCCTGTACCTGGCGCGGCAGATCGCGCTGCGCGCCATGGCCGCGGGCGCCTGGGTGCACGTGGTCACCGGCCGCCCCGGCGCGTGGCGGGTGCTGGAGCGGGCCGCGGGGCTCACCCCCGACGGCAAGCCGGTCCCGGTGGTGAGCCTGCGCAAGCTCGCCCCCTACGACGTTCCCCGGGTCACCGAGGAGTCACCGCTGCTGCTGATCCACGACGGCGGCGCGGTGCCGCAGGAGATGTTCCCGCCGCGCGTCCCGTGGCAGACCACCATGTACGTGCTGCCCTACCTGCACCCGCAGGCGGGCAGCGGTGCGGCCACCAACACCGCCGACCTGATCCTGCTGCAGCGCCTGCCGTTGCAGCAGGCGCAGCTGGCGGCGCGGTTCTGGTACTTCGGGCAGCAGCAGATCCAGCACCTCACCCAGCTCAAGGACGACGGGGTGATCGCCCTCGGGGACAACCTGTGGGAGCCGATCACGCTGGTCACCGGCGCCAAGGAACGGGAGATCCTCGGCCCCATCCGCCGCGGCGACTGATCACGCGACGGTCTTCGAACTCGGGGTGCGAGGAGCTCGGGTGTCCGGTTGCGTGCTCGGTCGGCAGCTCAGCGGCTTCGCCGCTGACAGGAAGACGGACACGACCCGCCGGGCAGGTTCGGAGACGGGCGGTCAGGGGCTTCGCCGCTGACCGGCTAGGACGACGTTCGGAACGGCCCGCATCCCCCATCGGGGTGCGGGCCGTTCCGCGCCGGGGAGGTCAGTTCTTGATCTCGCCGTAGCGGGCCAGCGCCTCCTGCCGTTCGACGCCGTGCTCGACGATCGGCGGCGGGTACCCGTTCGGCGGACCGTCCGGCAGGGTCCACGGCCGGTGGGTGCTCTTCGCATCCAGGTCGCGCAGCTCGGGGACGTGCTCGCGGACGTACGCGCCGTCCGGGTCGAACCGGGTGCCCTGGGTGATCGGGTTGAAGACCCGGAAGTAGGGGGCGGCGTCGGTGCCGGAACCCGCGGCCCACTGCCAGCCGTGCTGGTTCGAGGCGAGGTCCCCGTCCACCAGGTGCCGCATGAAGTGCCGGGCGCCCCACCACCACGGCAGGTGCAGGTCCTTCACCAGGAAGCTCGCCACCACCATCCGCACCCGGTTGTGCATCCAGCCCTCCGCGAGCAGCTGCCGCATCCCCGCGTCCACGATCGGGAACCCGGTGCGGCCCGCGCACCACTCGCCGAACCGGTCCCAGGCGTCGGCGTCGGTGTCCAGCCGGATCCGGTCGTAGCGGGTGTCGAAGTTGTGCCGGGCGCTGTCCGGGCGGTGCCACAGCACGTCCGCGTAGAAGTCGCGGAACGCCAGCTCGTTCCGGTAGCTGCTCGCACCGTCCCCGACCTCGCCGGCCAGGTCGGCGAGCAGGGTGCGCGGGTGCACGCAGCCCCACTTCAGGTACGGCGACATCCGGCTGGTGCCCGCGCGGTCCGGCCGGTCCCGGTCCCGGTCGTAGCCGGTGAGCGCGGAAGCGCAGAAGTCGTCCCAGCGCTCCAGCGCGGCCCGCTCCCCCGCCGGTGGCAGCACGACACCGCCCAGGTCCTCGTCCGCGGGGATCCCGGCGGCGCGCACCTTCCGCGGCAGCAGCCAGTTCGCCGTGGACCCGTCGGTGTCCGCGGGCGCGGGCCTGCCGTGCTCGTCCCAGGCGCGCCGGAACGGGGTGAACACCTGGTAGGCGGTGCCGTCCCGCTTGGTGACGCGCCCCGGGGTGACCGCGTACGGCGAACCGGTGGCGACCCACTCGACCTCGCCGAGCGCGTCCCGCACCCGCTCGTCGCGCTCCCGGCCGTAGGGCCCGGTGTCGGCGGAGACGTGCACCGAACCGGCGCCGGCCTCCGCGACGAGCTCCGGCAGCACCTGCGCCGGAGCACCGCGCAGCACCAGCAGCCGACCACCGAGGCTCGCGTCGAGCTCTCGCAGGCAGCGGTACAGGAAGGTGCGGCGGGGCGGGCCCGCGGGCGCGAGCAGCGCCTCGTCCAGCACGAACACCCCGATCACCCGGCGGCCGTCGCGGGCCGCGGCGGCCAGCGCCGGGTGGTCGCGGACCCGCAGATCGCGCCGGAACCACAGGACGGCAGGTGCGCTCATGCCCGACGACCCTACGCACCGCGCCCGCCGGAGGCCGAGCGCGAACCCGGCACGAGTCGGGCACCGTGCTGGTGGGAAGCCGACACGAGTCGGCGCAGCACCCACCAGGAAGGCCGACACGAGTCGGCGCAGCCACAGGGGAGGCCGACACGAGTCGGCGCAGCCACAGGGGAGGCCGACACGAGTCGGCGCAGCGGCCGGCGAGGAGCCGGACACCGGGGCCTGGGCGGGACGACGGGCCGATACCCGCCGCGGCCGGAGCCGCTAGGTCGATTCAGCTTTCGATTCAGCTCCGCCGTGGACGGATCCCGTCGAGCCCGCACGGCTCATCGGGCGCCCCCGGCGGTGCGGGCCCTCAGCGCTCGCCGATGGACCGGTAGGAGCGCTCCGCCGCACCGGTGTACACCTGGCGCGGACGGCTGATCTTGCGGGCCGGGTCCTCCAGCATCTCCCGCCAGTGCGCGATCCAGCCGGGCAGGCGGCCGAGCGCGAACAGAACGGTGAAGTACTTCGTCGGGAAGCCCATCGCCTTGTAGATCAGGCCGGTGTAGAAGTCGACGTTCGGGTAGAGCTTGCGCTCGACGAAGTAGTCGTCGGCCAGCGCCTTCTCCTCCAGCTTGAGCGCGATCTCCAGCAGCGGGTCGTTCGCGCCGAGCTTGCCGAGCACCTCGTCGGCGGTCTTCTTGATGATCGCCGCGCGCGGGTCGTAGTTCTTGTAGACCCGGTGCCCGAAGCCCATCAGCTTGACGCCGGGCTCCTTGTTCTTGACCCGCTCGACGAACGAGTCGACGTCGCCGCCGTTGGCGTGGATGCCCTCCAGCATCTCCAGCACCGCACTGTTCGCGCCGCCGTGCAGCGGGCCGAACAGGGCGTTGATGCCCGCGGAGATCGAGGCGAACAGGTTCGCCTCGGAGGAGCCCACCATGCGCACCGTGGAGGTGGAGCAGTTCTGCTCGTGGTCGGCGTGCAGGATGAACAGCAGGTCGAGGGCGCGGGTCAGCGCCGGGTCGACCTCGTAGGGCTCGGCGGGGAACCCGAAGGTCATCCGCAGGAAGTTCTCCACCAGGCCCAGCGAGTTGTCCGGGTACAGGAACGGCTGCCCCACGGACTTCTTGTAGGCGTAGGCCGCGATCGTCGGCAGCTTCGCCAGCAGGCGCACCGTGGACAGCTCGACCTGGTTCTGGTCGAACGGGTCCAGGCTGTCCTGGTAGAAGGTCGACAGCGCCGACACCGCCGACGACAGCACCGGCATCGGGTGCGCGTCGCGGGGGAAGCCGTCGAAGAACTGCTTGAGGTCCTCGTGCAGCAGGGTGTGCCGCTGGATCCGGTCGGCGAAGTCGTCGTACTGCGCCTGCGTGGGCAGCTCACCGTAGATCAGCAGGTAGCTGACCTCGATGAAGTTGGACTTGGCGGCCAGCTCCTCGATGGGGTAGCCGCGGTAGCGCAGGATGCCCGCGTCACCGTCGATGTAGGTGATGTCGGACTTGCAGGCGGCGGTGTTGACGAAACCCGGGTCCAGCGTCACCAAACCGGTCTGGGCCAGCAGCTTCCCGAGATCCACACCGGCGGAGCCCTCGGTCGGCTCCGTCACCTGCATTTCGTGCTCGCCACCGTCGTAGCGCAGCGCGACGGTACGTTTGGCGGTCGCGTCGTCGGGCATTCGGGAACCTCTCGCGCTCGTGAAGGGGGCGGCGCTTCCGCCGACGACTGCGCACTTCCCGTGGTGTTCGGGCAGCGTGGTCGGTCGCGCGCATGCGCCGGTCGGGGTTTCCGGACCGCCGCAGCACCACCCCGTTGGGGTCCTGTCAGATGCCACGCTAGACCGCTCCAGGCCCCTCGCGCAGCAATCGTGTTAGCCCTTTTGGGCAGGTGGGACCACGATCACATCGCCGATCAGGCCGGACGCCACGCGCTCGGCACCCGGTTGCCGCAACCGATCGCGGCGGGGCCCAGGGCCGGAGCTCCTCCGGCCCGGGGGCGCCCGGAATGCCCGGACCCGCCCCCGACCCGCCGCGCGACGGGCCGGGGCGGCCGGTCAGGCGAGTTCGGCGGTGGTCGGCGGCTCGGCACCGGGCCGGGAGACGGTGATGGCGGCGGCCCGGGCCGCGAAGCCGAGGGCTTCGCGCCACTGGTCGTGGGTGAGCGCCCGCACCGCGGCCGGGGACAGCGCGTCGTTGCGGTGCAGCCAGGCCAGCAGCGCCCCGTGCACCGTGTCGCCCGCGCCGATGGTGTCGGCGACCTGCGCCCGCACGCCCGGCACCTCGACGAGCTCGCCGTCACCGACCAGCGCGGCCAGCCCGTCGGCACCGCGGGTGAGCACCAGCCCGGCCGGGCCCGCCTGCTGCCATCGGCGCAGCGCGACGTCCAGCTCCTCGTCCCCGGCCAGCCACTCGGCGTCCTCCACCGACAGCTTCAGCAGGTGCACGGAGGGCAGCCAGGCCTCGAACCGCTTGCGGTACGCCTCCGGGTCGCCGATGAGGTCGGCGCGGATGTTCGGGTCCAGCGCCACGAACCGGCCGCGCTCGGCTTCGCGGAACAGCACCGCCTCGTACGCGGTGGCGCCGGGTTCGAGCACCATGCCGAGGGTGCCGAAGGAGACGGCGGTGACCTCGTCGGGCAGCGGGCCCGGGTCGGCGACGAAGCGGGCGGCGGTGCCTTCGGTGTGGAAGCTGTAGCGGGCCGAGCCGTCCTCGGCGAGGCCGACCACGGCGAGCGTCGTCGGTTCCGGGCCGCGGCGCACCAGCTCGGTGCTCACCCCGGATTCGACGAGGCGTTCCAGCAGCTTGTCGCCGAACTGGTCGGTGGACAGGGTCGCGTGGAACCCGGCGGGCACGTCCAAGCGGCCCAGCGCGATCGCCACGTTGTACGGGCCGCCGCCGAGGCGGGGGTGCAGCGGGCCGAGCTCGCCTCCTGGCGTGGCGGCGTCCGGGACGAGGTCGACGAGGGCCTCTCCACCGATGACGATCACGTTTCCTCCGTGCTGGTGCTTCCGTGCTGACTTGCTCGGCTCCGCGACCGGGCCGGCCGCCGGGTTCGGCGTTCCGGACCAGGTTTCGGGCCGGGGACCGCGCCGGACGGCTACGGCCGGGCGGTCGGGGGGCGGGGACCAGTGTGCTCCGCCGGGGGTGGGGCGATCCGTGAACCTCCGGCCGCCGGGTCGAACAGGCCGCCGAGCAGGAACTGGGACAGCTCGGCGAAGGCTTCCGCGTCGGACAGGCCGGTGCGCTCGGCGATCTCGCCGCGCTGGATGGCACCGATGGTGCCGCTGACCATCTCGGCGACGAACGCGGCGTGCACTTCGCGGAACACGCCTTCGCGGACGCCGTCGCGGATGTAGCGGCGCATGTTCTCGGCGGCGGCGCGGGCGTTGGCCTGGTAGGTGGCGCGGGTGGCCGGGTTGGCGGCCATGTCGGCCATGAACCGCCGGGAGGCGGGGCGCAGCCTGGCCGCGGCGGTGTCGAGGTAGGTGCGCATCCGGGCGCGGACGTCGTCGACCTCGGCGACGGCGCGCTCCACGTCGGCGGTGGCGTTCTTGAAGAACCGGGCGACGACGGCGACGGCGAGCTGCTCCTTGCTGCCGGCGAGCGTGTAGAGCGTCGACTTCGAGCAGTGCAGCCGGGCGGCGAGCTCGTCGAGGGTGAAGTGGGCGAACCCCTCCGCGAGGAACAGGGCGCACAACCGGTCGAGCAGGTCGGCGCGGCGCTGCTCCGGCGATCCCGCGCTCCGGCGGCGGCCCGGCGACGCGTTCGCCTCGGCGGCGACCGGCTCGGGAGGAGTCATGCGGGTGAGACTGCCACAGCTCGGGAACGGCGGGCGTCGGCGGGCCTGGCGCCGGACGCGGCGCGACAGTACTCTGACGAGTCCCACAGTACTCTTTTCAGTACTGGCATGTTCCGCACCCGCCACAGCCCGCAGGAGCGCCGCCCATGGCCGTCGACCGACTGCTGCCCAGCCAGGAAGCCAGCGACCTGCTCGCGCTGACCGCGGAGATCGCCCGCGACGAGCTCGCCCCCGCCGCCGCCGGGGCCGAGGAACGGGAACTGTTCCCGCGCAAGGCGTTCCAGCTGCTCGGCGACTCCGGGCTGCTCGGCCTGCCGTACCCGGAGGAGCACGGCGGCGGAGGCCAGCCCTACGAGGTCTACCTGCAGGTGCTCGAAGAGCTCAGCAGCGCCTGGATGACCGTCGGCGTCGGGCTCTCGGTGCACACCATGTCCTGCTACCCGCTCGCCCGGTACGGCACCGACGAGCAGCGCGACCGGTGGCTGCCGGAGATGATCGGCGGCGACCTGCTCGGCGGCTACGCGCTGTCCGAGGCGCACGCCGGATCGGACGCCGGCGCGCTGCGCACCCGCGCCGACCGGGACGGCGACGAGTACCGGGTCACCGGCACCAAGTCGTGGATCACGCACGGTGGGGTCGCCGACTTCTACGCGCTGATGGCGCGCACCTCCGACGACGGGCCGCGCGGCATCAGCTGCCTGCTCGTGGACGGCGCGACGCCCGGGCTGTCGGCGGCACCGCCCGAGCGCAAGATGGGCCTCACCGGCTCCCCCACCACCGAGTTGCGGTTCGAGGACGCGCGGGTGCCCGCGGACCGGTTGCTCGGCGGCGAAGGGCACGGGCTGGCCATCGCGCTGAACGCGCTGGACTCCGGGCGGCTCGGCATCGCCGCCTGCGCCGTCGGCCTCGCGCAGGCCGCGCTGGACCTCGCCGTCGACTACGCCAAGGGCCGCGAGCAGTTCGGGCGGCCGATCATCGAGTTCCAGGGCGTCGAGTTCCTGCTCGCCGACATGGCCGCGGCCGTGCAGTCCGCCCGCGCCGCCTACCTGGACGGGGCGCGGCGCCGGGACGCGGGCAGGCCGTTCGGGACGCAGGCGGGGGGGGGGGGGGGGGGGGGGGGGGGCCCCGCGGGGGGGGGGGGGGGGGCGCGCGGCGGGGGGGGGGGGGGGGGGGGCGGCGGCCCCCCCCCCCCCCCCCCCCCCCCCGCCGCGATGAAGGTGACCACCGACGCCGTGCAGGTCCTCGGCGGCGCCGGCTACACCCGCGACTTCCCCGCCGAGCGGTACATGCGGGAGGCGAAGGTGCTGCAGATCTTCGAGGGCACCAACCAGATCCAACGCATGGTCATCGCCCGCGACCTCGCCAAGGGCTGACCCACCGGTTCGTCCGTGTCCCGTCAGCGGCGAAGCCGCTGAGCAGAAACCACCCGAGCGACCGGACCACCCGCAGGCTCCGCCGTTTTCCTGTCAGCGGCGAAGCCGCTGAGCGGCGACCACCAGAGCAAGACGACCATCCGCGGGTTCTCAGCGGTTTCCTCGCGAGGACAGCTTTTTTGCATGTGGCGGAGCCACCTGCGAAAAAGATCCCGCAGCGAGGAAACCGCTGAGGTTCCGCCACCCCACCCCCTCAGCAACGAGAGCGGGGATCCCGCATCAGAACGGGCGGAGGCCCCACTGGGCGATCCAGTCCTCGCCGGGCGGGAGGGTGATCAGGTCGGTGCCGGAGTTCAGCGCGTCCGGCGGGCAGGTCATCGGCTCGATCGCGACGGCCCGGCCGCGGCCCGGGAACTCGTCGTTGGTGTAGACCTGGACCCACTTGAACACCGGGTCCGCCCACAGCTCCACGCCGTGCCCGGCCGGGTCGGTCAACGAGTGCCGCACCAGCGGATCGCCCGGATCCGGCGCGGCCCCGCCGAACGCGGTGTCCAGCAGCACCCCGGCGAGGCGGCGGCCGCGGCGGAAGTCCTGCTCGTCGCCCTCCAGCGCGCGCGGCGGCCGCACCGGCAGCAGCCGTTCCGGGTCGACCGGCAGCACCGAGGACGCCGCGAGCCGCAGCGTGCAGTCGTCGGTCTCGGCGAGCCCGGCGCGCGGGTACGGGTGCACGCCCACGCCGAACGGCACGGCGCGCTTGCCGAGGTTCTCCACGGTGTGCGTGACGGTCAGCCCCGTCGCGTCCAGCGAGTAGCCGATGGAGGTGAGCAGCGGCACCGGCCAGCCCGGCTGCACCGGCACCATCGCGTGCAGCACGATCGTCGACTCGGCGTGCTCGACCACGGTCCACGGGGTGTGCCGCAGCAGGCCGTGGATCGCGTTGTGCCGGTCCGGTTCGGTGAGCGCCAGCTGCTGCGGCTCCCGCTCCAGGGTCCAGCGTCCGTCGGCGACCCGGTTCGGCCACGGCACCAGCACCGCGCCTGCGCCGCCCGGTGGCCGCTGGTCGGCGTCGTAGGTCTCGGAGTACGCGATCCCGTCCACTTCGAACAGGCGCAGCGCCGCACCGACCTCGGTGACGACGGCGCGCGCACTGCCGCTGACGATCTCGAACTGCCTGCCGGTGGCGGCGACCAGATCATTCACACCGCCACTCTAGAACGTGCCCGGCGACCCCGGTGCGGACGCGGAAGAACCCCGCCCCCACGGGTGCTTCCGCACCGCGGGGACGGGGTTCCGGTCCGGCGATTACTTGGCGAGCTTGTCCGGGTCGAAGTCGACGCGGCCGGCGATCGCCCGGTTCACGCCCCAGAACACGACGCCGATGAGCAGCAGGCCCGCGGCGACCAGGTACTCGGCGACGGGACGGCCCGACAGCGGGCTCGCGAAGAACAGGCACAGCACCGCGCCCAGCACGGGCACCCAGGTGGGGGCCTTGAAGTGCTTGTGCTCCACCTCGTCCTTGCGCAGCACCAGCACCGCGATGTTGACGATGGCGAACACGACCAGCAGCAGCAGCGAGGTGGTGCTGCCCAGGTCCTCGATGTCCAGCAGGCTCACCAGCACCACGGCCAGCACGCTGGTGAACAGGATCGCGACCCACGGGGTCTGCCGGGAGCGGTGCACGCGGCCGAACACGGACGGGATGATCCGCTCGTTCGACATGCCGTAGACGAGGCGGCTCGCCATCAGCATGTTGATCAGCGCGGTGTTGGTGACCGCGAACAGCGCGATGATGGAGAACAGGATCGGCGGGAACCAGGGCGCGGCGGCCTTGACGACCAGCAGCAGCGGCGCGTCGGTGGCGGCCAGCTCATCGGTCGGCACCAGCGTCGAGGTGATCACCGCGATGATCAGGTAGATGCCCGCGGTGATGGACAGGCCCAGCAGCAGCGCGCGCGGGAACACCTTCGCCGGGTTCCGGGTCTCCTCGGCCATGTTCACCGAGTCCTCGAAGCCGACCATCGCGAAGAACGCCAGCGCGGTCGCGGAGGTGACCGCGAGCAGCGGGCTGGACTCCGGGTTGAACTCCAGCAACCGGCCCGGGTCCGGCGCCACCGCCGGGTCCTTGCTGCCGCTGATCAGCGCGACCGCGCCGAACAGGATGACGATGACCAGGCCGCCGAGCTCCACGCAGGTGAGCACGACGTTCATCTTCACCGACTCGCCCACGCCCCTGAAGTTGATCAGGGCGAGCAGCACCAGGAACGCAAGCGCCACCACGATCGCGACCGGCCCCACGCCGGGGAAGATCTCCTCCAGGTAGTTGCCGCTGAACGCCTGCGCGGCGGAGGCCGCCGAGGTGATCCCGGAGCACATCACGGCGAACGCGATGATGAAGGTGACGAAGTGGATGCCGAACGCGCGGTGCACGTACAGGGGCGCCCCACCCGCCTTCGGGTACTTGCCCACCAGCTCCAGGTAGCTGCAAGCGGTGAGGAACGCGACGACGAAGGCGACCACGAACGGGATCCACAACGCGCCGCCGACCTTGCCCGCGACCTTGCCGGTGAGGGAGTACACCGTGGTCCCGAGGATGTCGCCCACTACGAAGAACAAGAGCAGTTTCGGCCCCATGACCTTCTTCAGGCCGGGCTGCGCACCGTCGGGCGCGTCGTCGTTCATGGTCGTGTCGTTGGCCATGGCAGGAAAGTGTGCAGGGTGGTTCGACGTGATCTTGGAGCACCCCTGGTGGACGGCGTGCACCGTCGACGGCACCGGGCCCGCTCAGCGCATCGGCCCCGGACCGGGAACCGCTCGTCGGCCGAACCGCGTTGAGCCGAACGGCCCCGGCCGGACACGCTCAGCCGCGCGGCCGGCTCCGGATAGTCACCGGTTCCCGCAGTGCCGCGGCCCGGCTGATCCCTTCCGGTGGAGTCCGCGGGCGGCTCACTCGGACGGCGCGCGGTAACGCCAGAACGAGGGCGTGAGCACCGCTGCGCCCAGCGCGAGCACCACCACGAGCACGCCGCCCGCCGCCACCGCGGTCTGCGCGCCGATCACCGCACCGCCCGACCCGTGCAGCACGTCGGCGAGCCGCGGGCCGCCCGCGACGACGACGGTGAACACGCCCTGGATGCGGCCGCGCATCTCGTCGGTCGCCGCGGCCTGCAGCATCGAGCTGCGGTACACCATGCTCACCAGGTCGGCGCCGCCACCGATGGCGAGGAACAGCACGCCCAGCCACAGCGAGTCGGACAGCCCGAACCCGACGATGGCCACGCCCCACACGACGACGCCGATGGTGACGCCGACGCCGTGGCGCAGGATCCGGTGCAGCCACCCGGACAGCACGCCGAACGCGAACGCGCCCAGCGGGATCGCCGCGTACAGCCAGCCCAGCGCCGCGCCGCCGCCCGGCGGGTCGCCGTAGACGCGTTCGGCGAGCTCCGGGAACAGCGCCCGCGGCATGCCGAACACCATCGCGATGATGTCCATCAGGAACGAGGTGAGCAGCACCGGGTGCGTGCCCAGGTACCGGAACCCGTCGACCACCGAGCGCAGCCCGGCCTTCGTCGGAGCCCCCGCCAGCGGCGGCAGCGCGGGCAACCGGAACACCGCCCACACCGCGATGGTCAGCGCCACCGCGTCCACCAGGTACAGCACGGACAGGCCCAGCACCGGCAGCAGCACGCCGGCCAGCAGCGGCCCGATGACCGCGCCGAGCTGGAACACGGTGGACCCCAGCGCCTGCGCCGAGGGCAGCAGCGGCGCCGGGATGAGCCGGGCGATGGCCGCGCTGCGGGTCGGCATGTTCACCGCGAAGCAGGTCTGCTGCAGCGCGAACAGCACCAGCACCAGCCACACCGAACCGACGCCCGATGCGGCCACCAGCCACAGCAGCACGGCCGTCGCGGCGAGCCCGCTGTTGGTGAGCAGCAGCAGCTTCCGCCGGTCCACGGTGTCGGCGACGGCGCCGCCCCAGAGCCCGAACACCAGCAGCGGCACCAGGCCGAAGATCCCGGCGAGGCCGACGTACGCGGAGTTCCCGGTGAGGTCGTAGAGCTGCTTGGGCACCGCGACGGCGCTGAACTGGGCACCGACCGAGGTGACGATGCTGGAGGTCCACAGCCGCCGGTAGGCGGGGTAGCCGAGCGGCCGGGTGTCGAGGACGACCTTGCCGAGCAGCGATCGCCAGGATCGCCGGGTCCGCTCCCGCTCCGCGCGGCCGCTCTGCTGGTCCACGAGGAGCCAGCCTAGCCATGAGCGTGGCTAAGGAAACCAGGTCTTGTGACGCAGCCGACCACGCGCACCGGCGATCACGTGCGCGGACGTCCCCTTCGACCGGTTCGCACGACGGCGGGGGGGGGGCGGGGTTCCGCGCCGC
>NZ_JAIUKC010000039.1:0-8684 GCF_020177435.1 Saccharopolyspora sp. 7B
GCCGCCCCCGGCGCCGTGGGGCTCCGCGCCCCCGGGGGGGGGGGGCCGGGGGGGGGGGGGGGGGGGGGGGGCGGCCCCCCCCCCCCCCCCCCCCCCCCCCGCCAGGGAGCCTCCGGTCCGCAGTGGACCGGCGGGATCAGGGAGCCAGCCGCTCCACGGCCCACTGATCGTCGCCGCGCCGGAACCGCAGCCGGTCGTGCAGCCGGTCCGGCCGGCCCTGCCAGAACTCGACGGCCTGCGG
Organism: Saccharopolyspora sp. 7B; assembly: GCF_020177435.1. Classification (NCBI taxonomy): domain Bacteria; kingdom Bacillati; phylum Actinomycetota; class Actinomycetes; order Pseudonocardiales; family Pseudonocardiaceae; genus Saccharopolyspora; species Saccharopolyspora sp. 7B. The sequence goes on from NZ_JAIUKC010000039.1 coordinate 242, forward strand.
GACGATCCGCCAGCCGCCCCAGTGCGGCGGCACCGGCACCTTCGCGTTGTCGCCGAAGCGCCGTTCGATGCCGTTGAGCGCGGACTGCAGCGCCTCCCGCCCGGTGACGACCCGGGACTGCGGGGAGGCCCAGGCGCCGAGCTGCGACCCGCGCGGGCGCACCGCCCAGTAGTCGGCGGTCTCCTCGGCGCGCACCTTCTCGACGGTGCCGCGCACGTTGACCTGCCGCTGCAGCGCCAGCCACGGGAACGTCGCCGCGGCCACCCGGGTCGCGGTGAGGTCGTGGCTCTTCGCGGAGGTGTAGTTGGTGAAGAACACCAGGCCGCGCTCGTCGAACCCCTTGCACAGCACGGTCCGCGAGGACGGGTACCCGTCGGCGTCCGCGGTCGCCAGCACCATCGCGTTCGGCTCCTGCACCTCCGCCCGGACGGCCTCGTCGAACCAGATCCGGAGCTGTTCGTGCCAGGTCTCGGCGAGCACCGCCTCGTGCAGCGAACCCGCCTCGTAGGACACCCGCATGGACGACAAAGTGCCGGTGCTCACGGTGCTTTCGGACATCCGTTCCCTTCCTCCCTGACCCGACTGGTGGTGCTGTTCATCGACGGCGCCGGAGGATACGAGCTCGCCCGGTCGACGCGGTCGCCGCGGACCGCGCCACGGCACCGCTACGACGGTAAACGGAGTGGGAACCCGGGCCGAACCAGCGGGGACGCCACGATCGATTCCGCAAACGATGCAGTGACAGCGGGCACACTCGAATGGCCGCGGAACCGCGGCCGGTTCGTCCGGTTCGACCGGTGGCCGCCGCCCGCGGGTCGCCGTGCGGAAGGGACGCCAACGCTTCCGGGTGGCCGGCTGGTGCTTCCGGGTGGTGTTGCGGGCCGCCGGACCTCGCGCCCCGGCCGACCTCGCGCACCAGGCCGGGCCGCGCACCCGGAACTCGCCGGACCCCCGCGGGGGACGAGCCGCGGGTGAACCCGTCGAAACAGGAATTGATCCGGGTCGGCACCGGTTTCGCGGGATCGTCACGAGCTCCGGCCCCGTTCCGCCGTGTGATCTTCGCCATCGGGGCGACCCGCACCGATTGCCCGCGGCCGCGGCGCGGGTGCACTGTTACCCGCGCAGCACAGGCGGCGACCGATCGCACTCGTGCTCATGCACCCCGCCACGTCCGCCGCGCGCCCCCGAGGTGCGCGGCAACCGGAACGACTCAACGAGGAGACGAGGCAACCATGGGCACCAGCACCGACGGCACCGACTTCCGCCCCGGCCTGGAGGGCGTGGTCGCCTTCCAGACCGAGATCGCCGAGCCGGACCGGGACGGCGGCGCGCTGCGCTACCGCGGCGTGGACATCGAGGACCTCGCGGGCAAGGTCTCGTTCGGCGACGTCTGGCAGCTGCTCGTCGACGGCGCCTTCGGCCGCGGCCTGCCCGACGCGGGCGGCGCACCGCTGCCGGTGCGCACCGGCGACGTCCGCACCGACGCGCAGGCCGCGATCGCGATGCTCGCCCCGGCGCACGGCTTCGCACCGCTGCTGGACATCACCGAGGACGCCGCCCGCGACCAGCTGGCGCTGGCGACCGTGCTCGGGCTGTCCTACGTGGCCCAGTCCGCGCGCGGCACCGAACTGCCCGCGGTCCCCGCCGAGCGGATCGCCGAGGCCACCACGCTCACCGAAGCGTTCCTGACCCGCTGGCGCGGCGAACCGGACCCGGCGCACGTGCAGGCGCTGGACGCCTACTGGGTGTCGGCCGCGGAGCACGGCCTGAACGCCTCCACCTTCACCGCCCGCGTCATCGCCTCCACCGGCGCCGACGTGGCGGCCAGCCTGTCCGGCGCGGTCGGCGCCATGTCCGGCCCGCTGCACGGCGGGGCGCCCGCCCGGGTGCTGCCGATGCTCGCCGAGGCGGAGCGCACCGGCGACGCCCGCCGCGTCGTCGAGTCCATCCTGGACGGCGGCGACCGGCTGATGGGCTTCGGCCACCGGGTCTACCGCGCCGAGGACCCGCGGGCGCGGGTGCTGCGCAGCACCTGCGAGCAGCTCGGCGCGCCGCGCTTCGAGGCCGCCGCCGAGCTGGAGCGGGCCGCGCTGTCGGTGCTGCGGGAGCGGCGCCCGGACCGGCAGATCGAGACGAACGTGGAGTTCTGGGCCGCGGTGATTCTGGACTTCGCCGAGGTCCCGACCTCGATGATGCCCGCGATGTTCACCTGCGCCCGCACCGCCGGCTGGTCGGCGCACGTGCTGGAGCAGAAGCGCACCGGGCGGCTGGTGCGCCCGTCGGCGCAGTACGTCGGACCGGAGCCGCGCTCCCCGCAGCAGGTCGAGGGCTGGGACTCCGTCTCGGCGCTGCCGGTCGCCGCGGTCTGATCCCGGGGCCCGCGCGGTGCCGCACCGCGCGGGCCACCCAGCGTGACCGAGCACCCGCCGGTGATCACGGACCGTGCCCGGCTCGGTAGGCTGGGGCGGCACGGCGGCGCGCTCCCCGGAACGCGACGCCGCGCACCCGGGCGGGCACGGCGGGGCACCGCGCCCCCCTGAGCGAAATGCCTGGTCACAGGCACTGATTTCGATCACAGCGCGGTCGGGTTGCTGGCCAAAGAGCCGCCCGCGCAGTAAGTTGCCCCACGGCTCCGGCAACCGCGGCGCGGCGGGATTTCACCGATCCGACCCGTAGCCGCGGCACGCATCGAGCCCCGAACCGGCAACGGCGCCGGTCCACCCGAGGCGACCCGGGGTCCGCCGAACCCCGTCGTCCACCCGCGGGCCCGCCCGGCCTGGGCGCGGCAGCCGCGGGGCAAGCCGATTCGACAACTCCCGGAGGCGCCGGAATGACGCAGGCCGAAACCGACCCGACCACCTTGAAGCTGCCCGCCGAGCTCCTGCCGTCCGACGGCCGCTTCGGCTGCGGCCCGTCCAAGGTCCGCACCGAGCAGCTGGCCCGGCTGGCCTCCGACGGCGCCGCGGTGATGGGCACCTCGCACCGGCAGAAGCCGGTGAAGTCCCTGGTCGGCCGGGTCCGCGAAGGCCTGGGCCAGCTGTTCTCGCTGCCCGAGGGCTACGAGGTCGTGCTGGGCGTCGGCGGCACCACCGCGTTCTGGGACGCCGCGACCTTCGGCCTGGTGCGGGAGAAGTCGCTGCACCTGACCTACGGCGAGTTCTCGCAGAAGTTCGCCAAGGCCGCCAAGGCCGCCCCCTTCCTCGGCGACCCGATCGTCGTCTCCGCCGAGCCGGGCGACGCCCCCGAGCCGGTGTCGGACCCGAGCGTCGACCTGATCGGCTGGGCGCACAACGAGACCTCCACCGGCGTGATGCTGCCCCCGTCCCGCCCGGTGGGCTCGGAGCAGGCGCTGATCGCGGTGGACGCGACCTCCGGCGCGGGCGGGCTGCCGTTCGACGCGTCCGCCGTGGACGTCTACTACTTCGCGCCGCAGAAGTCCTTCGCCTCCGACGGCGGGCTGTGGCTGGCCGCGCTGAGCCCGGCCGCGATCGAGCGCATCGGCGAGATCGGTGCCTCGGGCCGCTGGGTGCCGGAGTTCCTGTCGCTGCCGACGGCGCTGGACAACTCGCGCAAGGACCAGACCTACAACACCCCCGCGGTGGCGACGCTGTTCCTGCTGGCCGACCAGATCGACTGGATGAACGGCAACGGCGGCCTGGACTGGTGCTCCTCCCGGACCCGCGAGTCCTCGCAGCGGCTGTACCAGTGGGCGGAGGCGTCGAGCTTCGCCACGCCGTTCGTGCAGGACCCGGCGAAGCGCTCGCAGGTCGTGGTCACGCTGGACTTCGACGACTCGATCGACGCGGCCGCGATCGCCAAGGCGCTGCGCGCGAACGGCGTCGTCGACACCGAGCCGTACCGCAAGCTGGGCCGCAACCAGCTGCGCGTCGGCACGTTCCCGGCGGTCGAGCCGGACGACGTCACCAAGCTCACCGGGTCCATCGACTGGGTGGTCTCGCAGCTCACCTGAGCGCGGCGCCCCCATCCGACCTGGTCGCCACCGCACCATGGCGACCGGCACATCCGTGTCACCCGAACTGGCTCTTGATCACTTGCTGTGATCGGAATTGCGGCGGATTTCGTCAAGTGTTCGCATGTCGACCGCTGTTCAGGCAAGATCGGGTAGGGAGAGGATGGTCACGAAGCGACACCGAACCCGGCGTGGCTCCCCCGTCAAGGGGGCACGCCGGGTTACGGTCACAGCTTGGTGACAACGACCGGGGAGGCTAGCGTATGCGCGCGCTGCGGGTTGTCGGGCTTGACGAGGACGGTGAGACCGTCATCTGCGAGGACCCGGAGAACGGCGACCGCTTTTCCGTGCCCGCCGACGAGCGGCTGCGGGCGGCCGCTCGCGGCGACCTGACCCGGCTGGGCCAAGTCCAGATCGAGATGGAGGCGCAGATGCGCCCCCGCGAGATCCAGGCGCGGGTCCGCGCCGGGGCCTCGGTCCAGGACGTCGCCGCCGCGGCCGGGATCCCCGAGCAGCGGGTCGAGCGCTACGCCTACCCCGTCCTGCTGGAACGCGCGCAGATCGCCGAGCGCTCGCAGCGCGCCCACCCCGTCCGCGAGGACGGCCCCGACGTGCAGACCCTCGGCGAGGTCATCGCGCACACCTTCGGGATGCGCGGCCACGACCTCACCGACGCCGACTGGGACGCGTGGCGCGGCGAGGACGGCAAGTGGGTCGTCCGGTTGCAGTGGCAGGCCGGTCGCTCCGAGAACCGGGCGCACTGGGTGTTCCACCCGGGTGCGCACGGCGGCACCGTCGCCCCGCTCGACGACCACGCGGTCGACTTGCTGGACCCGTCGCCGAACCGGCCGCTGCGGACCGTGCGACCGGTGACGGCGCTCGCCCGGGAGGCGTTGGAGCTGGACGAGACCGAGGAGGAAACGGTCGACGCGGCCGCGGAGGACACCGCGCCGCCGCCCGCTCCGCCGAAGCCCTCGACCCCGGCGATCCCCGCGCTGGACCTGGACACCACCCCACCGGCGCCGGCCGAACCGGAACCAGCCGGACCGCTGGCCGAGCAGGCCGGCGAGGACGACCTGGAAGCGGTGGAGGACGAGGCGGCCCGCAAGACCGAACCGGCCCGCCGCCGCAAGAACCACCCGATGGTCCCGTCCTGGGAGGACGTCCTGCTGGGCGTCCGCTCGCACCGCTAGCCCCAGCGCTCGACGACGGCCCCTCCGGCACCGCGCCGGAGGGGCCGTCGCACGTCCGGGCCCCGCACGTCCGGTCCCGCGGCGGCCCACCTCGCGCCGCGCCGTGTCAGCCGAGCAAGGACAGCAGCAGGGCGAGCCAGGCGAGCAGGACGCCGCCCGCCGCGCCGAACGCGACCCAGCGCCACACCGGCAACCGGCGGCCGATCCAGATCGAGGGAGCGAACCCGCCGACCACCACGACGTTGACCAGCACCGCCAGCAGCAGGTTCACCTCGCCCAACCCGATGCTCACCACCACGAGCGAGACGGTGACGAGCGCGGCGATGACGACGGCGACGGCGCCGCCGGTGGCCCACGGCGTCGGTTCCGGCACCGCGCCGACCGGGCCCGCGCGGCGGACCCGGCTCACCCGGCCGCGCGCGGGGTCCCAGTAGCCGACCTCGCCGCCGGTCTCGGCGGCCAGCCGCGCGGCGAGCTGGCGGCCGCGGCGGGCCATCAGGGTCGCCGAGCTCTCCCCCGCGATGTCCTGGTCCGGCGCCACCGCCTCCACCACGTGCGCCCACTCGTGCAGGTCCTCGACGAGTTCCGCGGGCAGCGCGAGCCGCGCGGGGTCGTACTCGCGGACCGGTCGCTCCCCGGCGCGTTCCGGGCGGTCGACGAGCACGGCACGTCCCCGGCGCACCCGCAGCTCCCACCGCGAGCGCTGCGCGGCCCCGATCATCTCGCCCCGCTCATCGCGTGGAAGACGATCGCCCCGGCGGTGGCGACGTTGAGCGAGTCGACCTCGGGGCTCATCGGGATGCGCACCGGCAGGTCGGCCGCGGAGATGGTGTCCTCGGCCAGGCCCGGTCCTTCCGAACCGAGCAGCACCGCGACCTTGCCCCGGTCGAGCCCGGCTTCGGCCAGCGGGGCCGCGGTGGCGCGCGGGGTCAGCGCCGCGGTCCGGAAGCCGTGCTCGGCGAGCAGCGGCAACCCGCCGGGCCAGTCGTCGAAGGTGGCGAACGGGACCCGCAGCACGTGACCCATCGAGACGCGGATGCTGCGCCGGTACAGCGGGTCGGCGCAGCCCGCGCCGAGCAGGACGCCGTCGATGCCGAGCGCGGCGGCGTTGCGGAACAGCGCGCCCAGGTTCTCGTGGTCGCCGACGCCCTCCAGCACGGCGAGCCGCTGGGAGCGGGCGATCAGGTCCTCGGCGGTGGTGGCCGGTGCGCGGTCGGCGACGGCGAGCACGCCCCGGTTGAGGTGGAAGCCGACGACGGCGCTCATCACGTCCGGCTCCACCGCGTACGCGGGCACGTCCACCCCGGCGAGCGGCTCGTCGAGCGCGTCGATGCGGCGGTGGACGCCCAGCAGCGCGCGCACCGGGTACGGCGAGGCCAGCAGCCGCTCGACGACGACCACGCCCTCGGCGATGACGAGTCCGCGCCCGCCGGGCCGGTCCGGGCGGCGATCGGCGGTGGCGAGGTCCCGGAAGTCGTCGACGCGCGGGTCGTCGACGTCGGTCACCTGGTGCACGCGTGCCACGGCACGCATCTTCGCATTCGGCCCCGGTCCGACCGGCAGCATGTCGCGATCTCGCCGGGCGATGACCCAGGTCACAGCGGCGAAGCGTGCGCGGTGGGCATAACGGGTACTTCCGCACTGTTAGTTGTAGAGAGCAAGCTGTTGTCGTCGCCCACCACGATCCGGACCCGGCCGGGACGCCGGATGCGGGAGCCGCGGCGCCGGGACCTCGATCCCCGGTGGCCGTGCGACCCGGCACGACGACGACCGCACCTGGGGTTCACCGGCCGCCCGCACCGACACCGCCGCCGCGCGCACGAGACGGCGGCCAGCGATGAGGAGACGTATGTCCACCGCCGAGGAGGCCACGATCGACGGCGCGCAGCGCCGGCTGGGGAGCAAGACCAAGTTCGCCCTGATCCTCGGTGGGCTGACGGCCTTCGGGCCGCTGTCCATCGACATGTACCTGCCCGCACTGCCGCAGCTGACCGCGGAGCTGGGGGCTTCGGAGTCGCAGGCGCAGCTGACGCTGACCGCGGTGCTGCTCGGGTTGGCGCTGGGCCAGCTGATCGCGGGGCCGATCAGCGATTCGGTCGGCAGGCGCCGCCCGCTGCTGGTCGGACTCGTCGTCTACATCGTCGCGTCCGTGCTGTGCGCGCTGTCCGGTTCGATCTACGCGCTGGCCGCGCTGCGCGCGTTGCAGGGCGCGGGTGCCGCGGTCGGCATGGTGATCGCGCGGGCCGCGGTCCGCGACCTGTACTCCGGGGTGGAGGCCGCGCGGTTCTTCTCCTCGTTGATGCTGGTGACGGGCCTGGCCCCGATCCTGGCGCCGGTGATCGGCGGCCAGGTGCTCGCGCACACCACGTGGCGCGGGGTGTTCGTGGTGCTGACCGCGTTCGGCACCGTGCTGCTGCTGGTGGCGGCGTTCCTGCTGCCGGAGACGAAGCCGGAGCGGTGGCGGCAGCCCGCGCGGCTGGGCAGCACCTTCCGCACCTTCGGTTCGCTGCTGGCCGCGCCGTCGTTCCTGGGCAACGCGCTGGCCGGCGGGCTGGGCATGGCGGCGATGTTCGCCTACATCTCCGGGTCGTCGTTCGTGCTGCAGAACATCTACGGGATGTCGCCGCAGACCTACAGCCTCGCGTTCGGGGCGAACGCGATCGGGCTGGTGCTGGCCGGGCAGATCAACGCGCGGCTGGTGGGCCGGGTGGCCACCGAGGCGCAGCTGCTGGTGGGTGCGCTGCTGGTCTCGTCGGTGGCGGGCGCGGTGCTGCTGACCTCGGCGGTGCTGGACCTGCCGCTGCCGTTCCTGCTGGGCGCGCTGTTCGTGATGGTGGCGGCGCTGGGCTTCGTCATGCCGAACACGACGATGCTGGCGCTGGCCGACAACCGCGAGGTGGCCGGGAGCGCCTCAGCGCTGCTGGGCGTCTGCCAGTTCATCGTCGGTGCGCTGGCCGCGCCGCTGGTGGGCCTGGGCGGCACCGGTTCGGCGGTGCCGATGGCGACGGTGATGTTCGGCGTCGTGGTCGCCTCCGCGGTGGTGTTCCTGACGCTGGGTCGGCGCGGCACGACCCGCACCGAGGTGGTGGCCAGCTCCGCTGGGCAAGCGACCGCGGCCCCCGCCGAGCGTCCTGCCGCCGAGCGCCCCGCCACCGAGCGCTGAGCCTGTCCCGGGGGGGGGGGGGGGGGGGGGGGCCCCCCCCGCCCCCCCCCGCGACACCAGGCCCGGTAAGCGGGGGGGCCGGCCAAGAGGGGGGGGCGGGGGGCCGGGCCCCCCCCC
>NZ_JAIUKC010000040.1:0-5904 GCF_020177435.1 Saccharopolyspora sp. 7B
GCCGGGTACACGCCCGGGGGGTTGTGGACGGAGGGGGCGGGGGGGGGGGGGGGCGGGGGGGGTTGGGGGGGGGGGGGGGCGGGGACGCCGGTGCAGGGGTGGAAGTGGATGATCCAGTCGTTGAAGGCGGTGGTGAAGATCGCTGAGAGCACGGTCTTGAAGCGAACGAGGTGTGCGGAGTGGCGCCGTCCGCAGCGAGTTGCCGCAGGTGGTCGCGCACGTGAGCGGGCAGTATCTCGTTCATCCGCATGGTTCTGAAGCCAGCAAGCAGGTATCTGGTGAGGATGTGCTTGTCGCCCTGGCTGGTGTTGAGTTCGATGGTGTGGTTGGGTAGTCGTGGTCTCCACGACGTAGCGCTGGAACTGTCGGCGTCCGCTGGTAGGTCCACGAACCTGCCTTTGGCGAGGTGCGGGTTGTCCGCCTTCTCGGGCTTGTGCTGGAAGTCGGGACCGAGGCCGGAGAGCGAGGGTTTGCGCCGCCTCTACAGGGAGGCTTCAGTTGGGTCTTCCGTTGTCTTATTCCTCATTTTCCGCATGGGCATCCGAAGTATCAGGGTTCAGCCAGTTCTGCGGAATAAGCGCGTTGCCTTCTCGCCAGAACTCGACGACCGATTCCCCAAACCAGGGCTCTGGGAAGTCGGCATGGTCGAAGGCGATGACTTGTAGTTGTCCGTCTAGTTCGGTGACGACGTTGAACATCATCTCGTAGAGCTTGCGGGTGTTTGTGCGATCCACATCCGATAGCTCCGTTAGGTCTCCCCCGGTGTCACGGTCACGTGGGAAGAAGGCTTGGCTGGGCTGATCGAGAACGATAAATCGTGGAACGGGACGGTGTGCTTCGATGAAGTAGTCCTGAAGCGCGAGGTAGGCCGTAAGGTGGTAGCCGACCCAGCTCATCCCGCTTCCGATCGCTCCGGCGTCCATGTAGGCAGGTCCTTGGAGAGTGTCGGCAACGACGGTCAGGCGGTAGGGGTCGATTCGGACGCCGTGTTCGGAGTGTTCGAGAGGGAGTGATTGCGCGAGTGCGGTCATCCGGCGCCCGACGATGTTCAGCAGAGAGTTGACGGCCGAGCGTAGCTGTTCTGGATCGAGCTCATCGTTGAGGCTTGCTGCTCGTCGTTCGAGATTCTCGACGGTGTGTTCCAAGGCGGCCATGGCGTCGTCATCTGCGAGCGTGGCGGTATCCAGGTATTGCGCGATGCGGCCACGTACGAAGCTCTGCTGCTCCCAGCTGCGGCGCATCGTCTCGCGTCGTTGGTCTGTCTGTGCGAGATCGTCGAGAGCTGTGTCGATGTCTGCGAGTTCAGTCCGGGCAGCACTGCGCGCTTGGAGGAGCTCTGCGCGGGCTTGGGCCACGCGGGGTTCATCGCGGTGAGCGAGATCAATGCGTTGAGATACACGTTCGAGACTCTGTGTGATCGCCGCGCGAGCGCTCGGTGTGTCGAGCGTGTTCTCACAAATCGGGCACGTGGCAGCGGCTTTCTGCTTGTCAGGAATGAGTCCGACCGAGGCGAGTCGAACGCGGTGCTCGTTGAGTTCGGAGCTGTACTCGTTGCCAACCCTGGCGAATTCGTCAAGACCACGGATCTTGTCGTTGAGATCACGCACGGTGCTGCGAAGCTCGGTTCGGCGTGCGAGTAAGCGCTCCATCTCACCATCACTGTCAGCGTCGTCGACGTTGACAGGCGATTCCTCACTGCTAAGGACGCTCGTGAGGATTTCAAAGGCGCCGCGGGTGTCCGTCGGTAGGGCATCGGGTGCGATTAAGCCGCTAGCCTTGGCATCTGCGATGAGGCCTGCGGCGCGCCCGACGCCGAGCTCACGAGTGGCACGAGCTTCATCCAACCTCAGCGTCGTGCGTCGAAGCTCACGCCGGACTTCTGAGAGCTCTTGGCGTTTACGGAGTGCATCGGGGTCTTGCGCGCCAAGGAAATACGGCAGCGTGTCGCGGATGGCTTGTTTCTGATGCTCACGGTTTTGGTGGTGGAACAACAGTTCGGGATTGGCAATCTCTCCTTGCCCCTGGAAGCAGTAGTAGAGCGCATGGCGGAGGTTCGCCGCCAGCGGGCGTCGTGTCTGTCCCGCAGCAGGTACGTGGAGATTCTCGGCGATACCGATGAGGCTGCCAAGGTAGTCGACGACATCGCTGGCGCTGGCGTTGGTGTGGAGGCCCGCCCGTGGCGGGATCGCTGTTTCTTCAACGGCCAGGAACGCTTGCGTCGTGGCGGCGCCATGGTCGGGCGCTGGGCGGCCGACGAAGAAGTGGGTGTTGCCGGCATGAGCCAGGAGCCCATACCAGTCGACGGTGTTCTGGATCGGTCCGAGCGGGACATGAGGGCTGTCGCCCCCGAGAAGGAACCGGAGAATCCCTATAATACTGCTCTTACCTGTCCCGGACTCGCCGGTGATGATGTTGAGCTGACCAGGGCGGAACCGGATCTGCCGCATATTCCCGTCGGAGTGGTAAAGCACAAGAGCATCAAGTTGCATCACGGGCGGACTCCCCACTGGGCAAGAACGGTGGCCTCGTCTGCGGCGGTCCCTCCAAACCACCGGCCAAGGAATTCAGCAGTCCGAACGCACGCTTGCCAGTCCTGTGTCGGCTGGAGGGTGCGGGGACGGCGCAGGAGAGTTCCGGGAGCAAGTGAGCCGAGCGCTCCGACCAATGCTCCGTGCTGGATGCCATATCTGATGGCGGCTGCGGTGAACCCTCGGAAAGTACGAACGCGGTCGGCGAAGTCCATACAAAGGACAGGGTGGGATCGCAACCAGATCCACATCGAAGCCGCTGTTGTAGGCGGAAGCGCCTCCCGTGTGGGCATGTGCAGCGCGCACGGCAAAACAAGGAACGCGTAGGTCACCGGCATTCCTTCGCTCGACTTCGCTTCGTATCTCTTCGTCGCCTTATGGAGCAGCACTGCACAGAAGGCAGGGTTGAACAATGCGCCGGTCTCAGAATCCCCGACCGGGCCGGGCAGGCTCATGCAGCCCCCTCGGTCTCCGCCGTGGTTCGCACGTCACTCAGACGGTGTTTGAGGAGGTCAAGCCAGTCCGGATGCCAGCCGATCTGCAGCCGGTCGGCGAGGAGATGGAGCGATCCCAAGGGAATGTAGCCTGAGCGCACCCCGGAACGGATCTCCGGCAGGCTTCGTTCCTGCAGACGCTGATAAAGCTGCCGGGCGTCACGGCGTTTGACGTCCTCGCTTGGCTGGTCGTCACCGAATTGCTCTTCCAATGGAAGGAACACGCGCATCCATTCCTCGATTAGGCGCCGGTCATAGGCGTCGAGTTCGCCCACCGCGAGGAGTTGCTCACGCTGCCACCTGGACCGTTGCAGGAAGGCGCGGTTATGATCGTAGACAGCCTGCCGAATGCGAGTGTGGTGCAGCATGATGAGCTTGAGCTGCTCAACGAAAACCCGATCGTGCTCGTCCACTTTCTCCTGGGGCGGCTCGGGATCACGATCATAGTCAAGGGGAAGGTTGTCATCGCGGAGAGACTGCGCGATCAAATGCAGTTGGTCCTCGATCTCCTGCATGGAGATCCAGTCGACCTCATCTCGAGCGATGTGCGTCAAATGCACCATGGAGCGGTCATGCCACCATCCCCGGAGTCGTTCGACCAAAGGCTTCCGCCGTTGCGCGACAACCGTCTTACGGACGGTGGCGACGAGCCGACCGGTGATGTCCTCTCCCGCTGCCTGGCCATCCAAGACGGTGATCCGCGAAAGCAACTCGGTTCGCTTCTCCACAGGGAGGCCGAGGTACCGATCATAGTAGGACACCAGTGACTGGTTACCCCTTGCTCGCGCGACGCCATCGAGCTTCTTGCGAGCCGCCACCACGTCCTGTGCTGTACGGACCGGGCGTAGCAGGCTTGCTGCAGTCGTGTCGGTCGCCGTCACAGTCGTAAACAGGAAACAGGCGGAACGCTCATCGGCCGACTCGATCCAATTGTGCAGCGACTTCCACAGATCCGGGCTCGTATCGCCCAGCGACCCATGACGCCCCACATGATGCTTGGTCTGCCACAGCTCGCGAGAGTCTCCCTGCCCTTCAAAAGTGATGTCGTCGACCGTTTCCAACGACAGACGAAGACTCTCCTCCTCATCCATCCGTTGCAGCGCGATGAGCAGTGCGTACTCGACCTGCGCGAGGTAACCGATCGCTGACCCCGCAGCACTGAACCGGTTGACGATGACGTTGCTCACACATAGGAAGTTAGCAGTGTGAAGGCGCCCTGTGTGTGGCGAGGTCGCATCCCGTGACGAGGGCCACCAGACGCGCCCGTGGCTGGGCGTAAGGGAGTCGCGAGCGCAACCCAACTCGGGCGTCATCATGTGTCCTGGTCCTGTTCGTCGCCGTGGGGTGCGGCGGTAGGAAGCCAGCCGCGGTGTAGTGCGGGGGCAAGGTCGTGGGCGGCGGAGTCGGCGAGGGCGGCGGCGTCGTGGAGGTAGCCCTCGGTGGTGGTCAGCGTGGCGTGGCCGAGGTCGCATGGGATCTGGCGGGCTTCGGCGCCGCGGTTCTTGGCGTGGGTGGCGTAGGAGTGGCGTGCAGAGTGCGGGTGGATTGTGTCGCGCAAGAGGGCGAGATGGGTGGCGATGAACGCAGCCTTCTCACCGGCGAGTAGCTCCCGGCGCCACCGTGCCCGGGTGGCGGGGCGTCCGGGGCGGGCGCGAAGGTCGTGCACAGCTGACGCAGCACGGCCTGCAGGTGGGGCGTGCACGCGCGCGTCGGTCTGGGTGATAAGCAGCGGTTCGGCGGGGCGGGCGCTGGTCTGGTCAGGCAGCGCGGGAGTCTGCGCGGGGCGCCGGTCGGTGAGAAAGGCGTCGACAGCGTCGGCCGCGGGCGGGGCCAGCGCACGGCGGTCTTTGCCGCCTTTGCCGTGTACCCGCAGCGCGGCCGGGGATCCGGGGGCGCCTGCGGTGGTAGTCGTCGAGGTTGATAACGAGGAGTTCTTCGGCGCGCATACCGGTGCCGATGAGGATTTCGATCGTGGCACGGTCGCGGCGGCCGTAGCGGTGGTGCTCGGCCAGCAGGTAGGTGGCCAGCCGCGGCGCCCGGCAGACCTCAAACGACCACAGCACGGTCTGGGACCGCGTGTCCTGGGTCTGGTTGAGGTGCTGGGAGCGGCGGTCGACCAGTGCCGCCGGGCTGTGCGTGACCAGCCTGGTGCGCAGCAGGTACTTGCGGTAGAAGGCCGAGACCGCCGAGAGTATCCGGGCGCGGGTGGTGTCATGGCAGCCGGCCTCGGCGAGTGCGGCCAGCCAGCGTTCGACGTGTTCCACCCGAACGTCGGCGAAAGAGGTGGACCCGTTGCGCAGACACCAGGGCAGCCACTCCAGGCCACTGGGCTGGGCGCGGCGGGCGCGGCCGCGCCCGCCGGTTTGTGCTCGGTGGCTGGTAGCCGGGCACCCATTCCAGGGGGATGCCGAGGTCGGCGGCGTAGGCCAGGCGGGTGTTGAGCGAGGTGTAGAGCCGCAGCAACTCCGCGAACTGTCTAGGGATCGGCAAGTCCGACCGTCTTCGGGTTCGAGACAGGTTGGCTCGGAACAGGCCGCTTTTCGATGAGCCGGGTGGCGCCGAGAACCTGGCTGGTCACGCCCACACTGCGCCGTCGGGCGGACACGTCGTCACCACCGCCCCAGGCCGCTGCACTCCGGTCGCCGGGCAGCGTGGGGAGCTCAGGGGGTAGGGCGGTTCGTCATCAGGCGGTAACAACCGGCGCGTGGCTGGCTCTTCGCTGGTGCGGGATGGATGACTTTGCTGGCCAACTGGCCACGGGATGAGCATCGGCCTGTGGTGGGGGGGGGGGGGGGGGGGCGGGGGGGGCGCGGCCCCCCCGGCCGGGGGCCGCGTGGCGGACCAGGGGGGGCGGGGCCGGGGGGTTGGGCGGGGGGAGTGTG
>NZ_JAIUKC010000041.1:0-7467 GCF_020177435.1 Saccharopolyspora sp. 7B
TGGGGCGCACTCCCTTAGCGCCCGAGCCGGGGTTTGTGTTGCCGGGCGGCGTGGGGGGGGGGGGGGGGGGGGGCGCCCCTGCGGGGGGGGGGCCCCCCCCCCCAGCCGACTGGGGAAGCCTCATTCCGGTACTGGGGTTCGCTGGTCCGTTCTTTCCGGGTCGGTGATGTTGCAGACCGCAGCTTGGTCGTGGTCTTTGAGGATGCGGGCCAGTGTGCGGGCTCGGTCAGAACCGATCTTCAGGTTCCGGCGAAACGTGTCGGCGGATGCGGTCCACCCATGCAGGCGCCAATGTTTCCGATTGACACCGAAAGCCCGCTGCGCCAGCGGATCCGCAACGCCTGAGTTTGCCGGATGGTCTTGTCCGGGGCCAGTGTTCTGTTCATGGTGGGCGCCTGCTCTGTCCACATCGGACTGTTCTGCCTCAGGCGACTGGATCGTGGCCCTTGAGGTGGCGCCCTCCTGAAATAGCCGCATATCGTCGACGCTGGGCCGCTGATGCTCGGCATGGCCCATCAACCGGTGCGTGAGGTTAGTGATCTGCTGCACGGTTCGTGCCGGTGTCGAGTAGCCATGCCCATTCTGCGGGGACTTTCTTTCTCCACTGTGGTCTGTGGTGAGATCGTAGAATCGTTCTGGCATGCCGAATTCGCCTCTCGTCGTCGAGCGCGTCGTAGTAGTTGGTGATGTGTCAGAGCACCATGCGCCGCCACAGCAGGAAGGTTCGCCAGGGATCGAGGAACCAGCGGGCGAGCGGGATGCGATCGCGCAGGGTTCCGGTGCGGGCGCCGATGCGGCGCAGCAGCACGGTGCGTGTGGATTCGATCACGGCCAGCAGCATCAGTGGCGCCGCCGTATGCAGGCCGACCGCCACGAGATCCGACCATACTGCCGTGGCGTTGGCGGCGACAGTGCCGAAGGCCAGTAGCCGGACGGGTTGGCGCAGCTGATCCAGGTCAGCACGAGGTCGACGAGGACGATGCCGAGTAGGCCTCCGTCGAGGCCGAGCGGGACGAGCTCAGGCAGGGGAAGGTGCTTCTCGACCGCGACCGCGGCCGCGGTCTGGTACGAGCCCGCTGCCCCGTAGGCGGCCAGTGCCACCCCGATGACCACTGAACCCACGCATGCCGCGATCTGTCCTCGGGACATCTCCGGTACCGGTGCGCGGTAGCGATCTGTCATCGTGCACCTCCTTGCAGTGAGGCGGCGGCCAGTGGGTGGGATTCACCGGTGAGTGCCGCGAGGGCGGTGGCGACTTCGTCGAGGCTGGCGCGGACGTAGGTCGTGGTCGTGCCGGTATCCCCGCCGCTGTCGGTGTGGCCTGCGTAGGCCCGGGCCACGGCGTAGCCGAAGTGGCGTTCGACTCAGGTCAGGGTGGTGTGGCGCAGCCAGTGGGTGCTGATCTGCTGGGTGGCGACCCATGGCAGGTGGGTTCCGATCCTTTTCCAGAGGTGGTCGTAGCGTCGGGATGTGATCGGTTTGCCGGAGCGGTAGCGCAGCAACCGTCCGCCTTCGAGTGCGGCACCTCGTTGCTCGGCGTGTGCTTGCAGGTGGCGCATCAATGTGGGCGAGACGGGCTGCCAGCGGACCGTGTCGCCCTTTTCGTGCAGCGCGATCAAGCACTGTTGCGTGTCGAGATCTTGCGGGCGTAGCGCGAGGACGCCGCCGCGGCGGCAGGCGGTTTCGGTGTGCAGTCGCAGCAGCAGTGTGTCCAGTGCGGGATCGTTTCCGGTGGTGGCGGCCACCTGGTTGATCTCGTCCAGGCCGGTGTCGGGCAGGCCGCGGCGGGTGCTGGGCAGCCGGCGCGGTTTCGGGACTCGGCGGGCCGGGTTGTCTGATTCGGCGATCAGCTTGTCGGCGACGGCGTGGTTGTAGAGGCAGCGCATCGCGGCGATGAGGTGTTCGGCCGCGCTGCGGCCTCCGCGTGCGTTGCGGCGGGAGACCACGTGCTCCCGGACGTGCTCGGCCAGCTGCTTGATCTCCAACGGCGTGGGCTCGTCCAGCCGCCGATCGCCCCACTGCTGTGCGATGCGCTTCCAATACGACGAATACACCCGGCGGGTGCCGTGAGATACCGCGGCTGAGACCTGCGGGATGTAGTCGGCGAAGGTCGGTGCCACCGAACGGTTGTGCTGGTCGGTGCTTAGCAGGTCCGCGGGTGCGACGCCCATGCGTTCCAGCACCAGGCGCGCGGCTTCGAGTTCCGCAGCGCCTGGGTGTTCTTCCGAACCGGTGGTCATCACGCGTCACCCCTGGGAGCGGGGGAGTGGGAAGCGGTGACCATGGCGTCGAGTGCACTCATGGTGTAGATCACGAGCCTGCCGTGTTGTGGTGCGGCTGCTAGCAGGACTCGGTCGGCTGTCTGCAGGTGGCACCACCGGCGTGCGGTGACCGGTAGTGGGATGTGGTGTCGGCGGGCGAGGCTGAACATCCCGGCCGGGTCCGGGAGCACCGCGATCACGGACTCCGAGATCAGGCCGAACTGCAGTCGCTCTCCCGGGCACCATCCCAACGCCTGGACCACCGATCGCTCGGCGATCCGGCCTCGCTGGTCGATTGAAGCGATCCGATACACGGTGTGGATCTCGCCAGGACTGGCGGCCAGGTCCGGGACCGGCATGCTGCGACCCGGCTTGGCCCCGGACGCAGCGACACCGGACAAGGACCGAGGGATCACCGCGGGAATGAACGCATCAGCCACGGCCATCACCTCGGGCCATGCAGGGGCAGCCACACAGCACGACAGGACGATGGACGCACTGCGTCACATCGCCCTGTCGGCTGATAACTTGCTTCCGTTCGAGTGGGAGGGATCCCACCCACTGGTGTCCGAGGGGCGAGTTGCGCACTAACCACACGGCTTCTGCTTGCCCACACCGTGTGAGTCGGGACAGTCCAGGTCTTCTGTGAGACACCTGGGTGGGATGGAACACAGCGTGAGCCTCAGTGGTTCCCCTAGCGCCCTTGCAGCAAGAATTTGTACGCCGATCGTGTGACAGATCGACAGGCTCGCGAATAAATATCAGCGTCCGGGCGATGTTGTATTAAAATGGGGAGATGAACACTCCGACGCCATGGTGGGCAACGACCTTAATTGCAATCTTAGTCCCGCTCGCTGTAGCCGTCTTGACTCAACGGCGAACTGATCGTCGTGAAAGGTTGAAACTCGATCACGAGCAGCAGCTGAGGTACATGGACAGGGTTCTTGAATCCTATAGTCGGGCACTGTTCCCACTAGAGCAAGCATACCAATTGTTAAAAAAATCCGATCCTGATTGGGAAGCGGCACGGAAATCACTTGAAGACCTTTGGGATCCGTTTCAGACTCTAAACGCTATCGCTCCGGATGATCGAATCGTGGCTACAGCCGCACTGACTGCATCTGCGGCACATCAGCTCGTCGGAGAGATGGATCGGTCAGATCCCAAATCTCCAGAAATGATCAGTCTGCTTCTAAGGTTTAACACCCATGCGTATAACACTCGAAAAATGCTTCGCGAGGACATGCTCTCATTTAGCCAGAAAGTGGATGCATAACGACCTGTTGCATCCACCGGATCGCTGAGTGGCTA
This sequence comes from Saccharopolyspora sp. 7B, assembly GCF_020177435.1. Lineage (NCBI taxonomy): Bacteria > Bacillati > Actinomycetota > Actinomycetes > Pseudonocardiales > Pseudonocardiaceae > Saccharopolyspora > Saccharopolyspora sp. 7B. The sequence continues at coordinate 3,573 of NZ_JAIUKC010000041.1, forward strand.
TTCTTGCCGGAGATGCCGACCGGGCATGCCTCCGGCCAGTGGGATTCGCGCTGTTCGTGCGTGTCTTCCAAATAGATTGGCGAGGCGAGCGCTCCGACAGTCAATGTGCGTATCTACAGGGTAAAACGGTACCGCCCACGGTAGCTCTGCTGTCGAAGATCTCGCGTGCGTTAGCAAGTTTTCCTTAATTTCAGTTTGTCCAACGCGTGCGGGTTGGTTTTGGCGCTGCCCCGGTGGACCGAGTAAACAATCCCGTTGTAGACGAGGTCCCAGAGGTCACGGTTAGTCTGGATTTCCCGTAGGTTGATCGAGAGCTCGTTTCCGCTTTTGTCCTGCAGTTCTAGGTCCCATGCGAGGCCGCCGCTGGTGCCGACTACTTTGACTTCGGTCAGTTCGTAAGTGTCGACGTAACCGTTCTTGACTGCGAACCAGTCGGCCCCGGCGGAGATGCCGACGCTTCTGCCGATGAAGTAGAAGACGAATGGTGGCCAGATGACGAACAGCCACAGCCACCATGTGCTCATCCAGTCGATTCCCCAGTCTCGCAACGTTCCGAAGCCGATGAGGATCACCGACATCAGGAGGCCCGACAAGATCGATGTCGATACGCGGCCTTGGTGCCACTCAAGGACTGGACCGCGTCCCTCAGGGGCTGACGGATATCGGGCTCGGCCTGGGGCGTTCTTCACGTCACCGCTGTAATCAGCTGAGACCGGCGCGCGCGGTGGGCGAGGTTCGCCGGTGCGCGGGTCTGGTTTTGGTGCGATCTCGGGCAACTTCAACCTCTCGGCATGGAGTGGCGCTATGTCAGCCTAGTCTGGCCATAGTTCATCAACGGCGAAGCCGACGCCGATTCCGACAAGGCCGCCGACGACGACACCGACAGGGCCGCCGATCGCAGCGCCGACGACGGCACCAGAAACAAATGATGAGCCGCCGCTCACCACGGCCTGGGTGGGATCTTTCCCGTTGCTGATATCTAGGCCTACGCCGAAGGAAGTGATGCCGAGGCCGAGCCACGGAAGTTTCGAGGCAACTTTTCCGGCGCCTCTGAGTACCGGGCTTCCCGCCTTCGGCACTTTCGGTACGAGCTTCGCATCCATGCCACGGATTACAGCTTGAACCTTCGGTGGGAACCGGTCGATGGTGCGTGCCGCTCGTGAGGCCATCGCGTTGTCCATCGCGTCCTTGGCGGCGAGTTCGTTGGTGATCTGGATGCGCGCTGCTTGGGTGCGGTTGGCGAGGCTGAGGTTCTGGCTGGTGGTGAGGTTGGCTGCGCGTTCGGCTTTGGTGATCGCGGCTTCGGCGAATTCGCGGAACTGGGTGGTGCGGACGGCGACCGCGCCTGCCATGCCGGTCGACATGTCGGCCAGGGCGAGTGAGAGCTTGGCGGGGTCGAGCGCGCCGGACAGGAAGCGGATCAGTGCGTGTTGGGAGTCGGATTCGACCTTGCGGGCGTCCTTGACTATCTGCGACGCCTGCGCGAAGGCTTGTGCCTTCTTCTCGAACGCGTCCTGTGCTTGGACGGCTGCGGCGTGGTCCTGCTTCTGCTGTGGCGTCGCTGGTTTGTCGGTCGGCAGCGGCGTGGGGTTCGCAGGGGCAAGTCCTGGTTCTTGGATCTCGTAGCCCTTGATCTCCAGGCCACCGGCCGCGGCGACATCGCGGGCCTGCTGCATCTTGGCCCGGACCGTTCGCAGGTCGTCGGAGTGCGTCTCCAACGCGCCGCAGGTGTCGGTCAAGGCAGTGCTGACGTCGTCGGTCATGCGGCCGAACTGGGTCATCAGGTTCCGGAACACTTCGCCCGCGGCCTCGCCCCATCCGGCCTCAGAGTCATTGCGAACCGAGTGCACTTGGTCGGATGTCGCGGAACTCGTCGCGGCTTGGTCGCGCAACCAGTCGCACGTTGCGGTCAGGCTGTCCGGGTCGCCCTCGACTTTGGTGTCAAGCCCCACTGTGGTGTTCCCCTTCGAAAAATTCAGCGCGGCTGCTCGGCCTTGAGTTCCTGTTCGTGGAAGGCGGCTGCCTGCTCGTAGTCGGTGTCGACGTAGACCACGCGACTGTCGGCAACGGAATCCCCGGCGGCGCCTGCGCCGATGGCCACGTTGCCCAGCGCCTCAGTGAGTTGCGCCAATGCCCCCATGATCGCACCGGTGACGACCCCTGCCTGAGGTTCGGATGGCGCTGAAGCCCCGGACTCCATATCCGCGCTCGCGTTGCGCAGCTTGCTGGCCACTCCGTCCAGGACAGCGGGGTCCACTTCGCTGCCGCTCACCGGTTGCCCTCCTGGAAGCGGGCCTTGCGCTCTTCGAGGGGCAGCGCCGCATCCCAGACGATCACGTCGGCACCGGACTTCTCGCGCAGGCCCTCGATCTGCCAGCCGCGGACCGCTACCCATGCCTGTCCGTCGCCGCAGCCTTCGACCAGCTCCTTGACGGAGGTGAATGCCAGCAACGCGCGATCCCCCGAAGCGGTCTGCCGCAGTTCCAAAGTCACCTCGGCGTCCCGCTTGGTCACGCGCGCGGACGGAACGTAAACCGTTTCAGGCACATCGTCGTCACCATCCACCGTCGCCATGTGCTCGGCCCCGAGCACCGACGGCGCAGCGTCCTCATGCGAGCGCATGAAGTCGCGGTCCCCATACACCAAGCCAGCATCCCTCCCGATATCGATCCAGGTCGGGACCATACCTGCGCGATCATCGACGGAAGCAACAGACCTGCGGGGTCACCCGATTGGATCAGTATCCAATCGGTCTTGGGGCTAGGACCTTCAGTTCAAGTCCTCTTCGGTGCGTGGGCCGAGTCAGTCCTCTGCGTGCTCGTCGGGATCGCTGGTCGTTTCGCTGCCGACTCCAGTCGCGATGATGTCTGTGTCAATGCTGGCCAGGATCGGCGGGCCGAGGACAGCGGGCGGCTCTTCGTTGATCTCATCCACGGGTTGCTCCTTCGCTGGTGGAGATCAGGTGACGATCGTTTCGGCTTCGGTGGTCTTCCTGGGTCCGTCCCACTGGTGTCCCGGTTGCTGTTCGGTGGTCAACGCCCGGCACAGCCGCCTGATGGGTCTGAACAGCTGTTTCTTGCTCGGGACAGTGTTCGGTGTCCGTCCCGGCCGTCCCGTGGATGGCGTTGACGACTTGTGGCGAGAGATCGTTTCTGGGACGGGACGGCCCGTCAGGCTCTGTCGTGGACGCCTCTTGGCTATGGGTGCGCGCCTCTCCGCAGAGGCCGAGTGTCGGCAGGCGTCGCAGAGGGTTCGGGAACGGCGGTCGGTGCCGAGGGGTGGTGTTGCGGTCATTCGCCGGTGGACAGGCGGGTGTACGCGGTGCCCGCAGGCCGCGGCTGGTGTCGGTCCGCTGTGTGATGCGGGGACCAGGTGCCAGCGGGATTCGTGGACGCTCGTCATCCAGGTGTAGCGGCGGCACATGGCTGATTAGGGATGCTCGGTTGTGAGCGCGGACGGCGCGGGCTGTTCCGTCGTGGCAATGGCGAGTAGGAGGCACGGGACGCACGGTGCGCACGGCACCGCGTGACTGGCGGCGGGGGCCGCTCCCGGTTCTGCGGCTACTTCGATGGCGGCGGTCTCGAATTCGCGACGGCACCAGGAACGGATGCGGGTTTCGGTGGTGTCCCGGGCGGCATGGGTGACGCGTCGGGTTTCGCCGACGAGGCCGGGCTTGTACTGGAACCACTGGATGGTGTCGGGCATGTGATTGCTCCTGGAAGTGGGGCCGCGGGCGGAACCGGGGATCGGGGGTTTGCCGGTTCCGCCCGCGGCGGGTCCGGCGGCGGCGCGGGGGGGGGGGGGGGGGGCGCGGGCGGGCGGGAGGGTGGCCCGGGGGGGGTTGGGGGGGGGGGCCCAGAAAACAGGTTGGTGGTGTCGCAAATACGGGGGCACG
>NZ_JAIUKC010000042.1:0-39527 GCF_020177435.1 Saccharopolyspora sp. 7B
TTTGTGGCTGTTCGGTGGCTGTGCGGGGGGGGGCGTGTGGTGGTGTGTGTGTTGGCGCGCCCGCCCGGCGGGCCCGGCGGGTCCGGCGGCGGCGCGAGGGAGGCGGAAGGGGCCGCTGCCGGACAGTCGGGTGGACCGTGGGTGTTCGGTCCGTGTCACACTGAAATCAGCTTGTTGCTGTCGAAATCAGGGCGGAACGACTTCGGGGTGACTTGCGGACGACACGGGGCGGCCTCTTCGGGGAGGGGATCGGCGGTGTGGAGCTACCGGACGGTGCTCGAACAGCGGATACGTGCGCGGCGGCAGACGTTGGAGGAGTTCGCCGAGTACGTGGAGGCGTTCGCGCGGGAGCACGGTGAGGCGGGCACGCTGGGGGTGCGGCACCTGCAACGGCTCGTCGCCGGGCGCGGCGCTCGTGGGAAGCCACTCGGACCGGTGCGGCCAGCTACGGCGCGGCTGCTGGAACGGATCTTCGGCGACAGCATCGAGGCACTGCTCAGCGAACCCGCGCCATGCCCAGCCGCCTCGGAGACAGCTTCAGCGACGGACCACAGCGAAGGACACCCGACCGGCCCGCGCCGGGCACCGGCGGAACCGGGCGCCGGGACAGAACCGCCCCGCACAGCCAGGACGGAACCACCGACGACCAAGACAGTGCCGTCCGAAGGTCTCCTCTCCGCCGTCGACTGGCTCGATCAGCACTCCGGGCGGACAGCCGGGACCACCAAGGGAAAGGTGCTATCCCGGCTATCCCGGCTGAACGTGGGAGACCTGCTCGACCGGAACGCCCGCCGCTCACGAGTGGCACGGACCGCGGTCGCCGACGCTCTCGCCGAGTACTACGGGGACGGCGTCACCAACGGGCATTCGGTCTACCGGGCGAGAACTGACGGCCGTGAGTTCGGCACCAGCCTTCTCACCTGGCCGGACTGGACCGGGCTGGGAATCCCGCTCGATCTGGAACGCGACATGCTGGCGTTGGCCGAACGGCATTCAGCCCCAGCGGCACAGCCGATCGACACCAGGAAGGCGCTGCACCGGCTCGCCGAAGCCACCGCGCTCGGCGTGCGCATGACCAACGCCCCGCTGTACCGACTGCACGATGTCGACTTCACCGACGACACCGTGAACGGTTCGCTGGGCCTCGCCCCGTTCGCCGGATACGCGCTCACCTCGGATCTCCTCGAAGGCGAGTTGCTGGACGCGATCAGCCGGGGGAAACCGATCCGGCCCGGCGAGTTACCGCTTCGGGACGAGCACCTGCCGAACCTGTCCGGGGTCCTCGATCTGAGGGCGCGGAACTGCGTCGGCGGAGTCCTGGCGCTCTGCGCGATCGCGCGACCGGCCGACCCGTACCGGGGTCCGGCGGACTTCGCGCTGCTCGTCCAGGAGCGCTCCGGCAACGTGCTCAACGCGACCGGTCAGCTCTCGGTGATCCCGAAGGGATTCCACCAGCCGTTGAAGGAAGCGCGCGCGGAAACGCGGATCGGTTCGACGCTGTTCCGGGAACTCGAAGAGGAGCTGTTCGGCCGCCCCGAAGTCGACGGAACGTCGGGAACGCGCGTCGCCGCTCCGATGCACCAGAGCAGGCTTTCCGCCCCGATGCGCTGGCTGGTCGACGAACCCGGCCGCCTTCGCGCGGAGTGCACCGGTTTCGGCCTCAACCTGGTCAGCGGGAACTACGAGTTCGCGAGCCTGGTCGTCATCGAGGACGAGGAGTTCTGGACGCGGTTCGGCGGCGACATCGAAGCGAACTGGGAAGCGTCCGGGTTGCGCCTGTACTCCACGTTGGACCGCGAGCTGTTGAACGGGCTCATCGCGGACGAGACGTGGAGCAACGAAGGGCTCTTCGCGCTGCTTCAGGGACTCCGCAGGCTCAACGAGCAGGACGACCTGAGGCTGAACATCCCCGAGGTGACGACCACGTTCACGAAGTCGGCCAGCGAACGGTGATCACCACGGCGTCGGTCAGCGCCTCCCACTTGTGTTCGTGTCCTGGACCCCAGACCGCGTAGTCGCCCTGCTTCTCCAGCGTGATGCTGGTGTCCACGAGATCGAGCCGGAAGCGCCCGTGCACGAGCAGCAGCATCGTCGTGCGGTCGGCGTCGGATGCCCACTCCGTGCGCGCCTCGCCGGGTTCGTGGATGCCCCACTTCACTTCGGCGTCGGTGGAGTGCCGCACGTCGTCTTCGGGGCGGAAGTGGCCGAGCAGCCAGCCGCGGGTTTCCTGGCCGTCTTCGGCGGCGTTCCCGCTGTACCAGTTGTCGCCCACTAGCGAAGCTCCCATTCGATGTCCGGCAGGTTCACCCGCTCGCCGCCGAGGTCCGCGAGCCGCCGAAGTCCTTGCAACAGCGCGAACAATCCCTCGTTGCTCCACGCTACATCGCGCACCAGGTCGGCCAGCGCCTCGCCGTCGAGACTGGAGTACTGGCGCAGGTTCGACGCCTCCCAGTTCGCTTCGACCTGCCCGCCGAAGCGGTGCCAGAACTCCTCGTCCTCGACGACGATCAGGCCGGGGAACTCGAAGTTCCCGCTCACCAGGTTCAAGCCGAATCCGGTGCTCTCCATCCGCAGCCGGCCAGGTTCGTCGAGCAGCCAGCGCATCGGCTCGGTCAGCCTGCTCGGGTGCATCGGGTCGGCCTTGCGCTGGTCGCAGATCGTGCCGTCGATCTCCTCGCGGCCGAACAGCTCCTCTTCCATCTCGCGCCGCAGCGTCGCGCCGACCTGCGCATCCGAGCGCACATCGGTCAACGGCTGGTGGAAGCCCTTCGGCGTCACCGCCAAGCGGCGGGCCGCGTTCACGACGTGCCCGGAACGTTCCTGGACGAGCAGCAGGAAGTCCGCTTCGCCGCGCAGCGGACTCGCCGGGCGGGCGAACGCGCACAGCGCCAGCGTGCCGCCCGCGCAGATCCGCGCGGGCAGGTCGAGCACCGAGGTCACATCGGGCAGGTGGCGATCCCGCAGCGGCAACGAGCCCGGCTCCGCAGTCCGTCCGGCGGCGAGCGCGTCGACCAGTTCGCCTTCGAGCAGGTCCATCGTCAGCGCGTACTCGACGAACCGCGTCACGCCGAGCGCCCCGCCCACCTGGCCGCCCTCGAAGTCCACGCCGAGGAGCCGATACAGCGGCATGTCGACCATGCGGACGCCGAGCGTCAGCGTCTCCGCGAGCCGGTCGACGGCACGTGCCGCGGCCTCCTCGTCCAACGACAGTTCGGCGTCGGCCGCGATCGAAGCGCGAAGCCGGTCGTGGGCGGCGATCAGCGGTACCCGCAGGTCGAGCCAGTCGGGGTTGGTGAGGATGCTCGTCGCCGACTCGTGGTCGCCGTACCGCGCGCTGTAGAGGCCGTGGCCGTCCGGCCGGTTCGCGTAGTACTCGGCGAGGGCGTGCGCGATGTCGCGTTGGTTGACGCGACCGCGCTTCTTGCCCCGATCCTCCAGCGACCGCGCGTCGAGCTGGACCAGGCGGGCCGCGGTCTTCCGGCGGGCGGTGCCGGGCTCCCAGCCCGCGCGTTCGTCGATCCAGTCCAGCGCCGCGCCGATGTTCCGGTCGGCGCTCAGCCTGTCCTCGGCGTCGGTGGTCGCGGGGTCGCCTGCCGTGTCCGAGCTGGCGGTGAGCGCGGCGAAGCGGTCCTTCACCTGAGCGGCGGCCTGCTCCAACGTCGTGTCCAAGAGCTGTTGCATCTCGGACTTCGGGCGCAGGTCCGGTTTCTGGTGCCATCCGGCGACCGTGCGCACGCCGATTCCGAGGTGTTCGGCGAAGCCCTCATTGCTGAGCCGTAACGCCGCCTGCAAGGCGCACGCGGTCTCGCCGGTCCATCCACTGCTCAAGTCCACCGTTCAGCACTCCACGCATTCGTCGTGCATCGGTTCCGCACTGCTCCCGCACTGCAAGTGCGTCGAAGCCGCATGGGTCTCGGCGGCGATTCCCGGTGGAATCAATGGCATGGAAAACGGCACGAACACGAATTCCCCGCTACCGCTTCGGGCGCACATTCTCGGCCACCGCTCTCAGGTCGGTCTTCAGGTCGTCCAGGCGCTCGGTGATCTCGGCCAGGCGATCTTCGACGGCGTCCAGCCGGGACGCCAGCGGGTCGCCCCGGCCGGGGTCCTCGGCCTGCTCAGGCGGTGTGCGGCCGTGCAGCACGGCGTCCAAGTGCTGCGGGTGCCACCCGAGGGTGCTGGACAGGGACTCCAGCGTTCGCGCGCTCCGCCGGCGCTCCACCGTGTGGTGCTGGATCTCCCTGACGATCGCCTGTGAGACGCGCGATCGGTCTGCGAGTTCCCGTTGCCGCCATCCGAGCGCGTTGACGCGCTCGTTGATGGCCTTGGCGACTGCCGCCCAGTCTTCCGACACCTAATTCCTCCGCGCTCCGCCTCGGCGCCGAGGTTAACGGTTCTTCCCCCACTTCCCACCCGTGACACCGCACTCGTGGTGACGCGGCGAATCAACATGTCCCATTCTGCGCTGATTTCATCAGCATAATGATGAAATCATTAATCCAAGGGGATTTTTGATGCGTTCCGCACTTCGCACCGCCGACCGTTCGAGCTACACGATCCGGCAAGCCGCTTCGATCCTCGGCGTCGAGACGGCGACCGTCTCCCGCGCCGTCCGCGTCGGGAACCTGCGGGCCGTCCTCCAGCGGGGGCGACTCGTGGTCCCGGCCAGCTCCCTCACCCGGCTGCTCGGCGAGCCCGCCGAGAACGGGGGTGGCCGATGAGCACGCCGTTCAACGACCCCCGGCTGATCGAGATCGCTTGGCGGCTGGACCGGCTGCGCTGGGTGCCGACCGACTCCCTCGCCGACATCGTCGGCCGGGATGGCAACTGCCTGACCAGTGACCCGCACGACGAACCGCCCGCCGAAGCACTCACGGATCGGGAGTTCGCCGCCCGGCTCTGCGCGGGCTGCCCGGTTCAGGACGAGTGCCTGGAACTGGACCTGCGCACCGCGGGCGAGGACACCGCCGGGGTCTTCGGCGCACTGCCCGAGGACGACCGGCGCGACCTGCTCATGCACTGGCGCCAGCGCGGCGAACGCGCCGAAGGAGGTGACTGACCATGACGGCCCAACTGACCCCGGTGGAGATCCTGATCGGTGTCGCCGTGCTCGTCGCCCTGGTCGCGCTGCGGCGGGCCAGCGCGCGGGCCGCGAAGCGGACGCACGACGCCGCGCAGGTCGGGACGCGGGTGATGTCGCTCGCGAGCCGGGTGCTGCTCGGCGCGGCGGTGATCGTCGGCGTGCAGTGGATCGCGATCACCCACGCCGAGAACCGCGCCGTCCTCTGGGCGGTGCTCGCCGTTCCCGCGCTGCTCGCCGCCTACACCGTGACCAAGGCGCTGACCGTCACCGTCGAGACGCCACGCCGGAAGGGCGGGCGACGATGAACCGGCGGGACGTCGAGAGCGGTCGGCCCGCACCCGAGGCCGAGGCGATCGAGCGCACCAGGGCGCAGGTGGACCGGTTGTGCTGGACGGGAATCCTGCTGGGGCTCGCGTTCACCATGACCAACGTCCAGAGCTTCGCCGCCGCGGGCGCGGCCACCTGGTCGCTGCCGTGGTGGGCCGCGTGGCTGCTCGATCCGATGGTGTCGCTGGTGCTGCTCGCGGTGCTGCGGGCCGAGCAGGTCACTGCCCGCTACGGCATCCGCACCGGTGGGTGGGTGCGCGGGGCGAAGTGGTTCACGCTCGCCGCGACCTACGTCATGAACACCTGGCAGGCGTTCGCGGACGCCTCGGCGGCGCTGGTGGTGCTGCACTCGGTGCCGCCGCTGGTGGTGTTCGTCGCGGCCGAGGCGGTGACCGACCTCCGCGACAAGTTGGGCGAAGCCGCGCGGGGACCGGCCGTGAACGCCGGTGAACACCCTGCGCCGGACGAGGAGTCCACGCCGAAGCGGCGGGTGAGCTTCGACGAGTACTTGGACCGCGCCCGGTCGGCCTGGACGTCCGGAACGGACGTCACGCCCGCGTGGGTTCGGGAGGTCTCCGGGTGCTCGCGCGGGTTGTCGTCCCGGCTCGCCGCCACGCTCGCGGCGGAGGTGCGCGGATGAGCACCGGACATGTCGAACGCCACGTGTTCGAGGCGGACCTCGTCGACGACGTGCCGAAGCCGGGCCGTCGGCGCCGCTTCGCGGAGTGGTGGCGGCACTCCACGCACGTTCCCGCCGCGCTGCGTTCACGGGCAGCCGCGAAGAACGCCACAGTGGACGCGGCGCTGTTCCTGCTCGGCTCGCCGAAGGCGTTGCTCGGCGCGGTGTGGCGCGGCCTGGTGCTCGCCGTACGGGCGTGGCGCCGGTGGGTCCGCGTCGTGGACTACCGGGAAGCGGCCGAGCAGTCCGAGAAGCTGGCGGACAAGTTCATCGAGATCCGTGAACTCACCTTGTTCCGCTGGAAGCTCACGGGCACCGTCGCGCTGTTCACGGCTTCGGCGCTGCTGGTGGCCGATCTGTGCTTCGGGTCGGTGGCGCTGTGGTGCGCGGGCGGGGTCGCGGCGGTCGCGCTCGCCGTCGCCGGTCGGCGGAAGGAAGGCGTGCCGGGCCGCAAGTCCGTGCTGTCCGGTCCGCGGTCGTTCGCGTGGACGATGGAACCGCAGGTGCTCATCGACGCCTTCCGAGACGCGAAGCTGATCGGCAAGGACGAATCGCTGCGCCTGGTCGAACGCGCGGCGCGGGCGGGCGACGGCTGGGCGATCACCGTGGACCTCCCGGCCACTCGCAAGGCCGCCGATGCGATCAAGAACCGGGAGGCGTTGGCCTCGGCCCTGGCGGTCGACGAGGTTCAGCTCATCGTCGAGCGGGTGCGCGGCCGTGGCGGGCACGCGGGCCGGGTCTTCCTGTGGGTGGCGGATGAAGACCCCTACGCCGGTCCGCCCGTTCGGTTCCCGTTGCTCGACGCGGAGTGGTGGGACGCCTGGCGGCCCGTCCCGTTCGGGGTGGACGCGCGGAACCGGCGGATCGACCTGCCGTTGGTGTGGACCTCGCTACTGGTCGGGGCGATCCCGCGCCAGGGCAAGACCTCCGCGGTGCGGGTCCCGGCCGCCGGGCTCGTCCTCGACCCGCACACCCGGCTCTACGTCTTCGACGGCAAGGGCGGAAAGGACTGGGAGGCCGCCGAAGCGGTCGCGCACCGCTTCGTCTGCGGCGACGAGATCGAGCACACCAACGCCGTCCGCGACCACTTGGCCGAGCTCGTCGCCGAGGTGCAGAGCCGCTACGCGCGGATGTCCAAACTGGACGACGAGATCTGCCCGGAATCGAAGATAACCCCTGCCATATCGAGAGATTCGACGCTCGGAATGCCGCTCACCGCCGTCATCATCGATGAGGTCCAGGTGTACTTGGAGAACCCGGAACGGGAGGACGTGGGCGGGCGCAAGACCACGCTCGGCGGGTACATCGCGGACCTGCTGACCTACCTCGCCCGTAAGGGGCCGGCGGTCGGCGTGGTGGTCATCCTCGCCACCCAGCGGCCGGACTCGAACACGATCCCGTCCCGGCTGCGCGCGGTGCTCGGGTCCCGGTTCGCGCTGCGGGTGATGGACTGGCGGGACTCCAACATCGTGCTCGGCGAACAGATGAACACCCGGGGGTTCGACGCCTCGACCTTGCTCACGCACCACAAGGGAGTCGGGATCCTCCGTCCGGACGGCGACACCGACGCGGGCGAGGAGACGTTGGCGCTGACCGTGCGGACCTTCTACCTGCTCAACGCGGAGTGGCGGTCCCTCTGCCAGCGCGGCCGGGCGCTCCGCGAAGCCGCCGGGACGCTCACCGGGCACGCCAGCGGCGACGACGTGCACCGGGCCGTCGACGAATCCGCGGTGGTGAAGGCGCTCGGTGCCGGGGTCGCTCGCACGCCCGTCCCGGAGGATCTGCCCGAACCGCTCGCCGCCGTGTGCCACCACCTCGGTTCCGGGCTCGACGAACGGGACTTCGTGCCCTCCGCCGAGCTGACCGCCGCGCTCGACGTGGTGCCCGGCATCTTCGCGCAGCAGATGGGCGAGCTCGGGTGCCGCCCCACCCGCAACCGGATTGCGGGCGACAACGGCGAGACCCGGCGGGTCCGCGGGTACTTCACCACCGATATCCGCGCGGCCGTCCAGCGCTTCGCGACTGATGAAATCGGCTCTGAGGCGCAGCATGAGGGTGAGAGTGGGTGACCAGCGACGATGACCGCGACGAAGGGATCACTGTGCACCTCCCCGTCGAACTTCCGGATCTCACCCCGCAGACCTGCCGCGCACTGCTTGCCATACTGGTCGAACTAACGGAGACAAAGGCCCTGTACGGGGCCGAGGGAGGTGACCAGCTTGACTGATGAAATCGGCTCGCATCCGCTGGCCGTGCTTGACGACTTGCTCGGCGTCGAGGTCGCGGGCGCCGTCGATGACGGGATCGGGCCTGTGGCGTTCTACGGGCGGTGCTCGACGGAGGACAACCAGGACCCGGAGACCTCGCACGGCTGGCAGCTCGGGAACGCTCAGAAGTTCGTCGAGCCGCTGGGCGGCGTGGTCGACGCCGAGTACTTCGACGTCGGCCAATCGCGATCCGTGCCGTGGGAGCGGCGCGAAGCCGCCTCCCAGCTGCTCGCCGCGTTGAAGGACCCGAACCGGCAGTGGAAAGCCGTGGTCGTCGGGGAAGGTACGCGGTGCTGGTTCGGCAACCAGTTCTCGTTGATCGCGCCGAAGTTCGCCGCCTACGGGGTGGAGCTGTGGGTTCCGGAGCTGGGCGGCAGGTTCGACGAGCGCAACCCGTCGCACAAGATGCTGATGAGCGTGCTCGGCGGGATGAGCGAGTCCGAGCGTCAGCACGTGCAAGCCCGCGTCCGGGCCGCGATGGACGCACAGGTCCTCAACGAAGGACGTCACCAAGGCGGACGAGCACCGTACGGGTACGTGGCCGCCGACGGCGGCCCGCATCCCAATCCGCGCAAGGCGGCCGAGGGGTACCGGTTGAAGGTGCTCGCCGTTGACGAGGCCGCGGCCGACGCGGTCCGCCGCATCTTCCGCGACTACCTCAACGACATGGGTGATCGGGCGATCGCGAATGCGCTCAACCGGGACGGCGTTCCGTGCCCGTCCGCGAAGCGCCCGGATCAGAACCGGCACCGGCTCGCCGATGGGTGGCAGGCCAGTACCGTGCGCGCCATCTTGGAGAACCCGCGGTACACCGGATACGCCATTTTCGGCCGGTGGACCAAGCACGAAACCCTTCTCGATCCCGATGATGTGGCGGCCGGGAACGTCACGCGGTTCCGTCGTTCGAGCCCGGATCGCATCGTGCGTTCGCGGAAACCGGCGCATCCGGAGATCGTGTCCGTCGAGGAGTTCACGCAAGCCCAGCTCCTTCGCCGCTCCCGCTCGGCGGGTGGGAACCGGGGAATCGCGAAGCTGGAGCGCACTCGCGACAAGGGCACTCGCCGATACCTGCTTCGGGGGATGGCGCGGTGCGGGTTCTGCGGTCGCAAGATGCACGGCGCGGTGATCCGCAAGCACGAGACCTATTACCGGTGCCTCGCGCGGTCGCTCGCACCCGGTTCGGAAGCACTCGCCGAGCACCCGAGAACGGTGAACCTGCGGGAAGCGGACGTGCTCGAACCGCTCAACACCTGGATCGGGCGTCTGTTCGCCCCGGCGAACGTGGATCGGACCGTGGCCGCCCTGCTGGGGTCGCAGGCCGAGCCCAGCACCAGGAGCGGCCCAAAGGACGCGTTGAAGAAGAAGTTGACCGACGCCACCACGCGCCTGCGCCGCTTGCAAGCCGCCGTCGAAGCGGGAGCGGACCCGGCGGCCCTGATCGACGCGATCAACACGGCACAAGCCGAACGAGCAGCCGCACAAGCCGAGCTGGACGGTGCGCCGGACGCGCGGACGCTGACCGACGGGGAGATCTACGCGATGATCGATGCGCTCGGGGACGTGGGATCCGCCTTGGCGGACGGCAAGCCGGAGACCCTGAGCAAGGTCTACGACAGCCTGCAACTCCGCTTAAAGTACGAACCACACGCGCGAGTCGTAGAAGCTACGATCTCGCCACGTGTGGTTAGCGTGCGTGTCCGAGGGGGGACTTGAACCCCCACGCCCATTAATAGGGCACTAGCACCTCAAGCTAGCGCGTCTGCCATTCCGCCACTCGGACGCCTCAGTGCCGCCTGTGGTTCTCGGCGGCTCCGTTCTGTTGTGACACTAGATTAGCTGATCGATTTCAGGGCTTGGGACCCACCCCCCTGTAGGGGTTCGGAGTGATAGAAAGGCCTGGTGAACGAGCACATGGAGACCGCTGCGGACGATCATGGCGCGGGCCTGCGGGTGGCCGAGGACGAGGTCGTCGAGCTGGCGAGCGAACTGATCCGGATCGATACGACGAACACGGGCGATCCGGCGACGCTCGCGGGTGAGCGGGTGGCCGCCGAGTACGTCGCGGGCAAGCTGGCGGAGGTCGGCTACGAGACGACCTACGTGGAGTCTGGGGACCACCCGGGTCGCGGGAACGTGATCGCGCGGCTGCCGGGGTCGGGCTCGGATCGGGGCGGGTTGCTGGTGCACGGGCACTTGGACGTGGTGCCCGCGGACGCCTCGGAGTGGTCGGTGCACCCGTTCTCGGGGGCGGTGCAGGACGGCTACGTGTGGGGCCGCGGCGCGGTCGACATGAAGGACATGCTGGCGATGAGCCTCGCCGTCGCCCGCCGCTTCAAGCGCGATGGAATCACTCCGAAGCGTGACATCGTGTTCGCGTTCCTCGCGGACGAGGAGGCCGGCGGGCTGCAGGGCGCGCAGTGGCTGGCGGATCACCGCCCGGAGCTGTTCGAGGGCTGCACCGAGGCGATCAGCGAGGTCGGTGGCTACTCGGTGACCTTCCAGGACGGGGTGCGCGCCTACCTGGTGCAGACCGCGGAGAAGGGCATCCGCTGGCTGAAGCTGCGGACCCGCGCGCGGGCCGGCCACGGGTCGATGGTGCACGAGGACAACGCGGTCACGCAGCTGGCCGAGGCGGTCGCGAAGCTGGGCCGGCACCGGTTCCCGCTGGTGCTCAACGATTCGGTGCGCGAGTTCCTCGACGGTGTCACCGAGCTCACCGGCTGGGACTTCCCGGCCGACGACCTGGACGGGTCGGTGGCGAAGCTGGGCAACCTGTCGCGGATCGTGGGGGCGACGCTGCGCGACACCGCGAACCCGACGATGCTCACCGCCGGCTACAAGCACAACGTGATCCCGTCGGTCGCCGAAGCCGCGGTGGACTGCCGGATCCTGCCGGGCCGCGAGGAGGCGTTCGACCGGGAGCTCGCCGAGCTGCTGGGCCCGGACGTCGAGCGGGAATGGGTGGGGCTGCCCCCGGTCGAGACGAAGTTCGAAGGCCGCCTGGTGGACAAGATGAGCTCCTCGCTGATCGCCGAGGACCCGGCGGCGAAGACGTTGCCCTACATGATGTCCGGGGGCACGGACGCGAAGTCCTTCAGCAGGCTCGGCATGAACTGCTACGGCTTCGCGCCGCTGCGGCTGCCCGCCGAACTCGACTTCAGCGCCCTGTTCCACGGCGTCGACGAGCGGGTCCCGGTGGAGGCGCTGCGGTTCGGCGTCCGCGTCCTCGACCGGTTCCTGCAGGAGGCGTGACACCACGCCGCCGCCGCCCCCCGGAACCGACCCGGGGCCCGGGCGGGGGGGGCCGTGGCCGGGGTTCGGGGGGGGGGTTCCGGTGTTAG
This sequence comes from Saccharopolyspora sp. 7B, assembly GCF_020177435.1. Lineage (NCBI taxonomy): Bacteria > Bacillati > Actinomycetota > Actinomycetes > Pseudonocardiales > Pseudonocardiaceae > Saccharopolyspora > Saccharopolyspora sp. 7B. The sequence continues at coordinate 11,698 of NZ_JAIUKC010000042.1, forward strand.
GGGGGCCGGGGGGGGGGGGGGGGGGGCCGGCGCCCGCCCCCCCCCCCCGCCCCCCCCGGCGGCGCCCCCCCCCCCCGCCGCGCCCCCCGCCCCCCCCCGGGGGCCGCGGCGGCCTGGTCCGATGCCGGTCTGACGGACGCGGGATCAGGATGTTCGGCGTCCTCGCTGTCCGTTCGTGCGGTCCGGGACGGCTGCACCGGCGACCGCAGGCTTGCTTCGCGGCAGGGTCGCGGAGGGGTGTCATGCGCCGATCGGCAGCTCGGGATCGGATGGGACGCCGGTGCTGGAGGCCGTGTACTTCCACAGCTCGCGGGCGAGCTCCGGATCCCGGGCGGCTGTTGAGCGGCGGGCGGGCCCGGCGGGTCCGCGCGTCTCGAACGGTCCGGTGGGGCCCACGTAGTCGCCGCCGTGCACCGGTCCGGTGGCCGCGAGGAGCTGGGGTGCGATCCCGGCGGCTACCGGTTGGGACAGGAGCCGGTCCGGGAGCACGAGCAAGCGAGCTCGCCAGGTGCCACCGCGGGTGAGGCTGTTGTTGAGCAGTTCCGACGCGGTCAGCCCCGGGTGGGCGGCGACCGACAGCACCGGGTCCCCGGTCAGCCGCAACAGCCGATCGAGCTCTGCGGCGAACAGCAGGTTCGCGAGCTTCGAGGCCCCGTAGGCGAGCGTGGGCGAGTAGCGCCGACGGTCCCAGTGCGGATCGGTGAGGTCGAGTCCACCGGTGCGATGACCGAGGCTCGACGTCGTCACCACCCGGGAGGGCAGCTCGGGGGCGCCCGCTGCCCGCAGTGCCGGCATCAGCAGCCAGGTGAACGCGGCCGGGCCCAGGTGGTTGGTCCCGATCTGCAGCTCGAACCCGTCGCGGGTTCGGTCGTGGGGGCCCAGCGACACGGCGGCGTTGTTGATCAGTACGTCGACCCGGTCTCCGGTGCGTTCCCGGACCTCCGCGGCGGCTGTGCGGACCGAGGCCAGATCGGCCAGGTCGAGCAGGACGGTCTCGGCCGAACCCCGGCCCCTGAGCCCGTTCCGCACCTGGTCGACGGCCGCCGCGCCGCGTTCGGCGTCGCGGGCGGTCATCAGGACGCGGGCGCCGGCCCTGGCTAGCACACCGGACAGGGCGAGGCCGAGTCCGGACGTCGTGCCGGTGACGACGATGGTGCGCCCCGTGAGGTCGGGGGGTGGTTCGTGCGGCTGTGCCATGGGAGCTCCTGTGCGGATGAGCGGGTTTGCGTGCGCCGGCCGATGCGAGGGGAGGACGGTCGCGGGCCGCACCGACACCTTCGCTTCCGGGTCCGATGTTCCCGGCGGAGCAGGATCGCTCGCGGCGCTCCGGCATCATCGGCGGACAACTTGTGTGACGGCGTCACATGAGTGACTGTTCCCCGTTCAGGTGACACTGTCAAGTAGGGTTGTCCTCGTGACCCGGGCTCAGACCGCCGCCGCAACTCGGCGCACCCTCGTCCTCGCCGCGTCCGAACTGCTCGACGAGGGCGGGCCCGATGCCGTGACCCTCCGCGCGGTGGGGGCCAGAGCCGGGGTCTCGCGCGGTGCGCCCTACGGGCACTTCAAGAACAAGGAGCACCTGCTGGCCGAGCTCGCCATCGGAGCCTGGAACTCCCTGGCCGACGAAGTGGAAGGACTGCGGGCGGATCCGGGCGTCGAACCGGCCGCGCGACTCGAACGAGCCGTGCTGGCGCTCATCGAAGTCGCCCGCCGGACACCGCACCGGTACGCGCTGATGTTCAGCACGTCGGCAGGTACCCCGGTGGCCGCCGAGGCGGCGAGCCGCTTGGAGACCGAATACCTCGCCCTCGTCGCCGATATCGTCGGCGAACCGGACGCCCGCCGCTACGGCGCTCTGCTGATGTCGAGCGCGCACGGCATCGCAGGAATGGAGCTCAGCGGACATCTGGCGAAGGACGGCTGGCACGTCAGCGTGGAGCAGCTCGTGCGCATGCTGATCGACGGCGTCCGACCCGGCACCTGATCGTCCTCGAACACGGATTTCCGGCTCCCCGCCCCGATTCCAGCGGCACTCCGAGGGACTTCGGGAGGTGGCGTGATCGGGGAGAGAAGGTAGCAGCGGCGGTCGACGAACGCGGTCATCCGCGCTCCGCGCCGCAGCACGCCGCCCGGCGCCGCTCGTTCGTCTTGGCCGGCGCAGTGCTGCCGGGTTCGTCCGGGGAACGCGGAACGTGCGGCAGGATGTCGGGTTTGTGCCTGATCGGCGCATGCCGGTGGGGGACGTCGGCTGGGACGATCGTGGCATGGGTGGTCTCAGGTCCGACCCGAAGCTCGTCACCGTGCTGGGGCGCGCCTTCCGGTGCCTGGTGTGCGACCACGGGTTGTTCTGGTCCCGCCAGGTGAAGCTGAGCACCACCTCCGCCAGCTCCTTCGACCTGGTGTGGGGAAACCGGTCCGCCACCGGGCTGATCTGCGCGCGCTGCGGATACGTGCACGAGTTCGCCGGGCGGGAACGTCCCGCGCTGTGGAACGCGAAGGTGGGGTATCCGGAGGGCGCCGAGTCGTAGTCCGAAGTGGACGGAGCTAGTGATCGCCGTGCGGTCCTTCCGAGGCCTGCAACGCGCCGGGGCGCAACCGGTCGCGGCCCCAGCTGCGCTCCAGGTAGCCGATGATCCGCTCGACGTCCTCGGCGGGGACGCGCTCGGGTTCGCCGCGTTCGAGCGGGTCGACGTGGAAGATGTAGATGCGGGAGGCGAACTGGTCGAACGGCAGCGACGCCTCCCCGAACCGCTCGCCGTGACCGGTGGTGGAGACGACCACGCCGTCGCCCCAGTCCTGCCCGCTGTCGTTGTTGGGGTTGAAGAAGTACACCCGCACGACGCCCTGCGGATCCGGCCCGACCCGCAGGATGGTGATCGCGTGCCAGCCGATGTAGCGCGCCGCGCTGTCGGTGACGGCGATCCCGGCCGGCTGCGGGTGGATCAGCGGCCGCCCGCCGTTGTAGCCGGGGTGGTAGCCCGCGTGGAACTGGCGCAGGAACTCGTCCAGGTCCACCAGGTTCCCGGTCGCCACGTCGACGTTGATCCAGAAGCCGCGCGCGGCCCACCAGCCGTGGAACTCGGGGTTGACCCAGCGGTGCGGGTCCCCGGGCCGGTCCGCGCAGCGCCGTCCCATCTCGGCGTAGATCCGGTCGAGGTGCGGCACCACGACGAGCGACACCGGGTCCAGGTCGATCGGCATGGCCTTGGCGACTCCGCCCGCGCTGTCCTTCGAGGACAGCGGGCTGCCCTCGAAATGCATGATGATCTCGTCGTCCCGGGCCGCCCACACGACGAGCTGCAGCAGGTAGTCCGGGTCGTTGTAGGCCCACATCGACAGCGCGCGGGCCGACTGGCAGGTCGGGTTGTCGCCCTGCCCGACGCCGAGCGGCTGGCCCAGCATCGAGATCACCCCCGCTACCAGCCGCGCTTCCGGGCTCGGCTCGTCGCCGAAGACCGCGGTCAGGCGTTGCCGGGCGGTGGGGGAGAGCTCCAGGGAGAGCTGGCGCCACAGCGCGGGCACCACCGGGGCCTCGTGCAGCACGCCGCGGTCGAGCAGCAGCGCGAGCCCGTAGACGCACTGCGCGGTCTGCGGGTGCACCGCCTCCTCGACCAGCCGGCGCACCACGTCGCGGTAGCGCATCAGGCACGTGCGGCCGATGTCGGACAGGCCCAGCGCCTCCGCGACGAGGTAGTCGTTGTCGCCGAGCAGGAACCGCAGCAGTTCGGCGTGGTACGGCGAGACCAGCCCGGTGTCGTGCATCGCCCGCGCGAACCCGCTGGCCTCGTACTGCAGGCCGCTGGTGTCCATCGCCTCCAGCCGCTCGCGGAACGCGGGGATCCCCGGATCGTCCCGGCACGCCTCGGTCGTGCCGAACAGGCTGGTGATCAGCCGGTCCAGGCCCTGCCCGGAGGTGGAGCCGAAGTCGACGTCCGGGTCGCTGCGGTAGACGGAGATCCGCGTGATCAGCGACTGCACCTGCTCGACCTGGATCGGCCGCTGGCGCAGGATCCGCCAGATCTCGTCGACGAGTTCGCCGAGCACGCTGTCGTAGCCGATGCCGTCGGCGAGGTACTGGAACAGGTCGCGGATCAGCTGCGCGTTGCGCCCCTGCCGGGCGCGCTCCGCTTCGTTGGGCGGGGTGAACAGCAGATCCAGGTTCATCGCCAGCACCTGGGAGAGGAACTGGTGGGCGTCGTCGGCGGAGAACGCGGGGTGGGCGTACTCGCCGCGCGCGATTGCGAGCAGCCGCAGCTCGCTGGTCGCCTCCAGCACCAGCGTGTCCGCGTTCTCGCAGCGGAGGCCGGGTCCGGCCAGCGCCGGGATGAGGATGGCGGGGGAGGCCCAGTCGGTGCCGTCGAACAACCCCGCCTCGTCCAGCGCCTGCGCACGGGCCTGGACCGCCGCCGCGCCGCCCGGTTGCCGGAGCACCCGCCGCAGCGCCTCCAGCACCCGGCGCAGCTTCGCCGGCTTCCCGAAGTCGCGGGTCCCGGACAGGGCGCGGACGGCGTCGTCGAGCGAGCCGACGCGCCGGTCCAGCGTCGTCGGCGCACCCTCGGCGTCGGCGGTCGGTTCCACGGGTCTCTCCCTGCGAGGCCTCCCGCGTGCGCGGAGACCTCAGACGTAGAAGTCGAGCTCTTCCTGCTGCTTCAACAGGTCTCGCATCCGGTGCGGGTCGTCACCGAAGAAGTACACCAGGCCCCAGTGGTTGCCGAACGCGGTCCGCTTGGTCACGGTCGCCTCCGGCGGGGCCGTCAGATCGTGGGACTCATAGTAGTCGTCGTCCTCGGTCTCCTCGGGCAGTCGCAGTTCGCTGACGACCCGCCGGCGCGGGTACACCCCGAAGCACCCGGCGACGCCGGTGGCGTCCACGACCTCGCGCGGGAAGAAGCCGTCGATCTCCTCCTCGGTCGTCTTCGGGTCGAAGGCCAGCGCCAGGCCCTGGTAGGCGTTGAACCCGTAGGCCCGCTCCAGCAGCTCGAAGACCCGGAAGCCCGGGGGCCGGTAGGCGACCTCGCCGAAGTACATCTCGCCGTCACTGGTGACGAAGTACTCGGGGTGCACGAAGCCGAACTCGATGTCGAACGCCTTGATCAGCTTCTCCACCTGTTCGGTGATCTGCGGCCGGAACCGCTCCAGCGCCGGCGTCGCCGGGACGAACACGGAGTACCCGAGCGTGACGTACTCGGAGATGTTCAGGAATTTGATCTTCCCGTGGTGGATCCACGCCTCGACGGCGAACTCCCAGCCGTCCAGGTGCGATTCCATCAGGACGGGGAACTCCTCGTCCGGGATGGCGTCGATCTCGTCCGGGGTGCGGATCACCCGGTGCCCGAGGCAGCCCGCCTTGTCGAAAGCCTTGATGTGGATCGGGTCGTTCGGGTCGCCGTCGAGCTTGAGCAGCGTCTGGTTGACCCGCTTGAGGAACCGGATCACGTCGTCCCGGTCGTGCGCCTCCTCGAAGATCCCCACCCGGATGCCGCCGAGCTGGGCGCGGCGCTTCATCAACGCCTTGTCCCGCAACAACATCGCCTGGCCGAGCAGCCGCGGGTTGTCCAGCAGCACCGAGTTGATCGCCCCGGCCCACTCCACGGTCTCCTCGAACAGCGGGATGGCCACGTCGACGCCGCGGTCCTGCAGCAGCTCGGCGATCTCCATCGAGCGGTCGTTGAGCCGTTCGAAGTTCCAGCGCAGGTATGGGATGTCGTGTTCGGCGCAGTACTCCTCCGCCCAGTCCGGTGCGACGACCACGTACCTCCGGTCGAACCGGTCGAGGGCTTCCACCGCGTTGAGGCTCCAGCCGAGGAGCGCTACGCAGCCCTTGTTCGGGTCCTTGGTGGCAGATTCGGGCTTCGGCATGGACCGTCCCTCCATCTGGGCTCGTCGAGTTTCCCGACGTGGCACAACGGTAGTCCCGAATTCCGCGCCGCCGAACCGGCGAACGTGTCCCGGTGCGGGGCCGTCCGGCGGATCGGGGTGCGGCGTGCGGCGGAATGCGGAGTGGTCCGCGCCGGGAACCGGGCTTCGGCGCCGGGACGCGGGGGCCGCAGCGGCGGGGTCGGCCACCGCGGGTCGCGCCGGTCGATCGTCCGGCGCGGATCCCGGCGGACGGCGGGTGCTCGGCGGCGGCCGGAGGGGTGCCGGGATCGCGCAGGCCTTCGCGGTCGCGGGCGCCCGGACCTCGGTGTCGCCGGGAGCGCCGGTCCGGCCGGGCGCGGTCGGCCGACGGGCTGGGCGCGCGGGGTGAACTCGCGCGGGCGAGCCGGGACGCGGGGCCGCTGCTTCGCGGTTCCGGGTTCCCCCGGCTCCGCGGGCGCGCTAGCATCAGTTCCTGAACGTTCGGTCGGTTAATCGGTTGAGGAGGGTCGATGGGGCACGCGGCAGAGCTGTTGCGCAGCTACGTCTCCGGGGAGTGGCGCGCGGCGGCGGACGAGGGCGCTCCGCTGCACGACGCCTCCACCGGGGAGGAGGTCGCGCGGATCTCCTCGGCCGGGATCGACTTCGCCGCCGCGCTGCGGTACGGCCGCGAGGTCGGCGGTCCCGCGCTGCGGCGGCTGACCTTCCACCAGCGCGCCGCGCTGCTCAAGGCGCTCGCCTCGCACCTGCGCGAGCACCGGGATGAGCTCTACGCGCTGTCCGCGAAGACCGGCGCCACGCTCGGCGACTCGAAGTTCGACGTCGACGGCGGCATCGGCGTGCTGTTCGCATACGGCTCGAAGGGCAAGCGCGAACTGCCCAACGACACCGTCCACGTCGACGGCGCCGTCGAGCCGCTGAGCAAGGGCGGCACGTTCCTGGCCCAGCACATCGCCACCCCGCTGCGCGGGGTCGCCGTGCAGATCAACGCCTTCAACTTCCCCGTCTGGGGCCCGCTGGAGAAGTTCGCCCCCGCGTTCCTCGCCGGAGTGCCGAGCCTGGTCAAGCCCGCCAGCCAGACGGCGTACCTGACGGCGCGGCTGGTCGAGCTGATCGTCGAATCGGGCATCCTGCCGGAGGGTTCGCTGCAGTTCGTCGCGGGCAGCGCCGGAGACCTGCTGGACCACGTGACCGCGCAGGACCTGGTGTCGTTCACCGGCTCGGCCGCGACGGCGCAGAAGCTGCGCGCCCACCCGGCGATCGCGCGGAACTCGGTGCGGTTCAACGCCGAAGCCGACTCGCTGAACTGCTCGATCCTCGGGCCCGACGCGGTCCCGGGCACCGCGGAGTTCGACCTGTTCGTCAAGCAGCTCACCACCGAGATGACGGTCAAGGCCGGGCAGAAGTGCACCGCGATCCGCCGCGCGTTCGTGCCTGCCGAGCTGGTCGACGAGGTCGCCGCGGCGGCCTCCGAGCGGCTGGCGAAGGTGACCGTCGGCGCTCCCGAGGCCGACGGGGTCCGGATGGGGGCGCTGGCGAGCCTGGAGCAGCGCGAGGAGGTCCGCCGCTCGCTGAAGGCGCTGCTGGCGGCCGGCTCGGTGGTGTTCGGCGACCCCGAGCACGTCGACGTCGTCGGCGCGGACGCCGAACGCGGCGCGTTCCTCTCGCCGGTGCTGCTGCGCGCCGACCCGGAACGGCCCGAGCCGCACGAGGTCGAGGCGTTCGGGCCGGTCTCGACGCTGCTGCCCTACACCTCCGCCGCACAGGTCGTCGAGCTGGCGGCCCGCGGCGGCGGCAGCCTCGTGGGTTCCGTCGTCTCCGCCGACCCGGACTTCGTGCGCGAGGTCGTGCTCGGCGTCGCACCGTTCCACGGTCGCCTGCTGGTGCTCGACGCCGCCGATGCGGAGGAATCCACCGGGCACGGCTCGCCGATGCCGCAGCTCGTGCACGGCGGCCCGGGGCGCGCGGGCGGCGGGGAGGAGCTGGGCGGCATCCGCGGCGTGCTGCACCACATGCAGCGCACCGCCGTGCAGGGCTCGCCCGCCGCGCTCAGCGGGATCACCGGGCGCTGGGTCCCAGGCGCCCCGCGGCGCGAGGCCGAGGCCCACCCCTTCCGGAAGTCGTTGACGCAGCTGGAGATCGGCGACACCGTCGTCGCCGGGCCGCGCGCCGTCACCCGCGCCGACATCGACCACTTCGCCGAGTTCACCGGCGACACCTTCTACGCCCACACCGACCCGGAAGCGGCCGCGGCCAACCCGCTGTTCGGCGGGATCGTCGCGCACGGCTACCTGGTGGTCTCGTTCGCCGCGGGCCTGTTCGTCTCGCCGGAACCCGGCCCGGTCCTGGCGAACTACGGGCTGGAGAACCTGCGCTTCCTGACGCCGGTGCAGGCGGACGACGAGCTGACCGTGACGTTGACGGCCAAGCAGATCACCCCGCGCGTCGACCAGGACTACGGCGAGGTCCGGTGGGACGCCGACGTCACCAACCAGAACGGCGAGTCCGTCGCGAAGTACGACGTGCTGACCCTCGTCGCGAAGGAGGACCGATGACCGCCACGCTCCCCGAGACCGAACTCGAATCCCACTTCGAGCGGACCATCGAACGCGATCAGCGGATCGAACCGCGCGACTGGACACCCGAGGGCTACCGCAAGACGATGGTCCGCCAGATCGCCCAGCACGCGCACTCCGAGATCATCGGCATGCAGCCCGAGGGGAACTGGATCACGCGGGCGCCCTCGTTGCGGCGCAAGGCGATCCTGCTGGCGAAGGTGCAGGACGAGGCCGGGCACGGGCTGTACCTGTACTCGGCGGCGGAAACCCTCGGCGTGGACCGGGCGGACCTCACCGAGAAGCTGATCTCGGGCCGCCAGAAGTACTCGTCGATCTTCAACTACCCGACGCTGACGTTCGCCGACGTCGGGGTGATCGGCTGGCTCGTCGACGGCGCCGCGATCTGCAACCAGGTGCCGCTGTGCCGGAGTTCCTACGGCCCCTACGCGCGGGCGATGGTGCGGATCTGCAAGGAGGAGTCCTTCCACCAGCGCCAGGGCTACGAGCTGCTCATGACGATGATGCGGGGCACCGGGCAGCAGCGGGAGATGGTGCAGGAGGCCGTCGACCGCTGGTGGTGGCCGTCGCTGATGATGTTCGGCCCGCCGGACGCCGACTCGCCGAACACCGCCCAGTCGATGGCGTGGAAGGTCAAGCGGCACACCAACGACGAGCTGCGGCAGCGCTTCGTCGACATGTCCGTGCCGCAGGCCGACGCCCTCGGCGTCACCTTCCCGGACCCGGACCTGGCGTGGAACGCCGACCGCGGGCACTACGACTTCGGCGCCGTCGACTGGGCCGAGTTCAAGAACGTGCTGCAGGGCAACGGCCCGTGCAACGCGCAGCGCATCGCCCGCAGGCGCCGCGCCCACGACGAAGGCGCCTGGGTCCGCGAGGCCGCGGCCGCGCACGCGGCGAAGAACCAGGAGGCGACGGCATGAGCGACTCGAACCCCGCCGGTGCCCGGCACGACTGGCCGCTGTACGAGGTGTTCGTCCGCGGCAAGCGCGGGCTGAACCACGTGCACGTCGGCTCGCTGCACGCCGCCGACGACCAGATGGCGCTGCACCACGCCCGCGACCTCTACACGCGCCGCAACGAGGGCGTGTCGATCTGGGTGGTGCGCGCCTCGGCCATCGCCGCCTCCTCGCCCGACGAGAAGGACCCGTTCTTCGCGCCCAGCGGCGACAAGGTGTACCGGCACCCGACGTTCTACGACATCCCCGAGTCCGTCCCGCACATGTGAGGCACCGATGTCCTTCGACAACGCCTACGAAGCCCTCACCGAGGAGGGCGACGCCCGCTGGGCGTTCGGCACCGGCTTCGAGGACCCGCTGTCCGGAGTGGACACCACCGTCCCGGGCGGCGTGGACGACGCCGCGCTCGCCGCGTACTGCCTGATGCTCGGCGACGACGCGCTGGTCCTCTCGCACCGGTTGCAGGAGTGGTGCACCCGGGCGCCCGAGCTGGAGGACGAGGTGGCGATCGCGAACATCGGCCTCGACCTGCTGGGCCAGGCGCGGCTGCTCCTCGCCCGCGCCGGGAAGGCGGAGGGCCGGGGGCGGGGTGAGGACGACTACGCGTTCTCCCGCGCCGAGCACGAGTTCCGCAACGTCCGGCTCGTCGAGCTGGAACGCGGCGACTTCGGCGAACTGGTCGCCCGGCTGCTGGTGTTCGCCACCTGGCGGCTCGCGCTGCTGCAGCGGCTCACCGGCTCCCGCGACCCGGTGCTGGCCGCGATCGCCGACAAGGGCGTCAAGGAGGTCACCTACCATCGCGACTACGCCGCGCAGTGGGTGGTGCGCCTCGGCGACGGCACCGAGCACTCCCACCAGCGCGTCACCGCTGGGCTCGCGGCGGTGTGGCCGTACGTGGCCGAGCTGTTCACCACCCATCCCGTGGAGGAGGCGCTCGCCGCGGACGGCGTCGGCGTCGACCCGGCCGGGCTGCGCGCCGAGTTCGACGCGGTGCTGGCGCAGGTGTTCGCCGCCGCGACGCTGGCCGAGCCGGACGCGGCACCGATCGCCGGGGTCTCGAACCGGACCGGCCGCGACGGCGTGCACACCGAAGCGATGGGATTCCTGCTGGCCGAGCTGCAGAGCGTGGCCCGGGCGATGCCGGGGGCGACGTGGTGACCGGCCTGCGGCAGGACGCGCGCACCGTCGCCGCGGCGGTGGTGGACCCGGAGCTGCCGATGCTCACCCTCGCCGACCTCGGCGTGCTGCGCGAGGTGTCGGAGTCCGGCGGCCGGGTCGTCGTCACGATCACGCCGACCTACTCGGGGTGCCCGGCGATGGACACCATGCGCGACGACCTGGAGCACGCGCTGCGCGGCGCCGGATACCGCGAGGTGGAGATCCGCACCGTGCTCACCCCGGCCTGGAGCAGCGACTGGATCAGCGCGGACGGGCGCCGCAAGCTCGCCGAAGCGGGCGTCGCCCCGCCCGGCACCGGGCCGCGGCCGGCGGCCGGGCCGATCCCGCTGACCCTCGGCCCCACCGTGCGGCGGGTGTCCTGCCCGCGGTGCGGTTCGCCCGACACCGTCGAGGTGTCCCGGTTCGCCGCGACCGCGTGCAAGGCGCTGCGCCGCTGCCGCTCCTGCGCCGAACCGTTCGAGCACGTGAAGGAGATCTGACGTGAGCACCCCCGTTGCGTCCCGGCTGCGCGGTGAGTTCCACGTGCTGCGCGTCGCCGACGTCTCCCGGCTGTGCGACGACGCCGTGGCGGTGACCTTCGCGGTGCCCGACGAGCTCGCCGGGGCGTACGCGTTCCGCGCCGGGCAGTCGCTGACGCTGCGGCGCACCATCGACGGGCGCGAGGAACGGCGCTCCTACTCGATCTGCTCCCCGGAAGGGACCGCACCGCGGATCGGGGTGCGGGAGGTGCCGGACGGGCTGTTCTCCACCTGGCTCGTGCACGACCTGCGCCCCGGCGACGAGGTCGAGGTCGGCACGCCCACCGGGAACTTCACCCCGGAACCGGGCGTGCCCGGCAGGCACGTGCTCATCGCCGCGGGCTCCGGCATCACGCCGATGCTGTCGATCGCGGCGACGGTGCTGCGCGAACCCGACGCCTCGGTGACGCTGCTGTACGGCAACCGGCGGGCCGACACGGTGATGTTCGCCGACGACATCGCCGACCTGAAGGACCGCCACCCGGCGCGGCTGGAGCTGATCCACGTGCTGTCCCGGGAACCGCGCGAGGCCGAACTGTTCACCGGCAGGCTCGACCCGGCGAAGCTCGCCGCGCTCGGCCCGCTGCTCGGTGACCTCGACGCGGTGGACCACTGGTGGCTGTGCGGACCGTTCGAGCTGGTCACCGCCGCCCGCGACCACCTGGTCGGCGCCGGGGTCGCCGAGGACCGCATCCACCTGGAGCTGTTCTTCGTCGACGACGCCCCGCCCGCACCGGTGCGGCATCCGGACGCGGCGGTGGGCGGCGCGGCCACCGAGGTCACCGTCGTGCTCGACGGCCGGGCCACCACGATCTCGCTGTCCCGCGATGCGTCCATCTTGGACGGTGCGCAGCGCTCCCGGCCCGACCTGCCGTTCGCCTGCAAGGGCGGGGTGTGCGGGACCTGCCGCGCGTTGGTCACCCGCGGCGAGGTCGACATGCGCCGCAACTTCGCCCTGGAACGGTCCGAAGTGGACGCGGGCTTCGTGCTCACCTGCCAGAGCCTGCCCTGCTCCGACGAGGTCACCGTGGACTACGACGCGTGACGATGGCCCCCGCCGCGCGAAGAGGGACGACGTCCTCGACCGCGCCCTGGACCGCTCCCGGCCCGCCGCCACCCACGACGAACGCGGCCTCGCCCGCCACCCCTGACGCCGGCGATCACCGCTGCTCGTCGAGCCATTCGGCGTGGAAGGCGGGCAGGTCGGAGGCCTTGCCGCGGAATTCGGGCGCGCGCTTCTCCCGGAAGGCGGCGACGCCTTCGGCGCCGTCGCCGATGCTGGTGTAGAACATCGCGAGCGAGTCGAGCCGATGCGCGTCGCGCGGGTGCGCGAGGGCGCTGCCGCGGCGCATCAGCTGGCGGGTCAGCGCGGTCGCGACGGGCGAGCGGTCCCTGGTCCAGGCGTCGGCGAGCCGCAGCGCCTCGTCGAGCAGCGCGTCGGGCTCGTGCACGGCGTTCGCGAGCCCGGCTTCCGCGGCGGCCGCCGCGTCGAGGATGTCCGCCCGGTAAGCCAGGTCCAGTGCCCGGGGCAGTCCGACGATGCGCGGCAGGAACCAGGAGGACGCGGCCTCCGGCACGATGCCGAGCCGCCCGAACACGAGGCCGAAGCGCGCCCTGCTCGACATCAGGCGCGCGTCCATCGCCAGCGTCATCGTCGCCCCGATGCCCACGGCGGCGCCGTTGATGGCGGCGATGACGGGCTTGGTGCAGTCGTGCACGGCGAGGGTGACGCGGCCGCCGGTGTCGCGGACGCGGGCCAGCTCCGGATCGGACAGGTCGGCCAGGTCGGTGAGCGTCGGCCGCTTCGACTCGTCCAGGCCGAACACGTTGCCCTCCGCGCTGAGGTCCATGCCGGCGCAGAAGGCTCGCCCGGCACCGGTGACGACGACCGCGCGCACCGAGTCGTCGGCGGCGGCCCGGACGAAGGTCTCCTCCAGCTCGTCGGCCATGGTGACGGTGAAGGCGTTGAGCTGGTCCGGGCGTTCCAGCGTGACGACGAGGACGCCGTCGGTGCGGTCGTGGCGGATGGTCTGCATGGTCGGTTCCTCCTGGTCACGCCGGTGTGATCGCGTCGCCGAGCCGGTGGTGCGCTCCGCGCCGCCGCCGGTGCTCCGCTGCGGGCGGGCCCCGGGGCGGGCACCAGCCCACCACATGCCGCGTGGCGCGCGGTGCGCACCGCGTCCTCAGCCGCGGGCGGGGGAGGGGGCCGACGCCGGTGCCACGTCGCGCAGCGCGCGGGTGCCGAGCACGGCCGCCAGCACCAGCACCCACACCCCGGCGACGCTGAGCCCGGCGAGGACCGGCGTCCCGTGCTCGGCCACCACCCCGGCCAGCCCGATCCCGGCGGGGGCGGCGACGGTCAGCAGCGTGGTCTTGAGGCTGAGCACCCGCCCGCGCACCGCACCGCTGGTGCGTTCGACCTGCAGCACCCCGACGACCGCGCCGACCACGGAGTTGCCCAGGCCGAGCAAGGCGGCGCCCGCGAACACCGCGGCCGGGGCGAGCAGGGACGCCATCAGCAGGAATCCGGCGGTGGTGAGGGCGAATCCGATCGACAGCCACGTCCGGGTGCCGAGCCGCCGCCCGACGGCGCCGTAGAGCGCCGCGCCGCCCAGCATCCCGGCGGCGAGCGCGGTGAGCACCAGCCCGAGCAGGTCGGGCCGGGCGATGCGGTCGAAGTACAGCGGCATCACCAGGCCCTGCAACCCGCCGAGCGCCACGGCGAGGCCGACGACGATCCCGGATGTGCCGAGCAGGAACCGGCTGCGCCCCACCACGGCGAAGCCCTCGCCGAGTTCCCGCAGCACCGAGCGGCGCGGCGCCGCGGTGGCCTCGACCGCGCCGAGCCCGCGCGGCAGCGTCCGCGTCAGCAGCGCCGCCGCGGCCGAGGTCCCCGCGGTGATCCACAGCACCGAGGTGGCGTCGAAGGTGGCGAGCAGCAGGCCGGCCGCCGCCGGGCCGATCACCAGGGCCGCGGAGGTCGTGGTCTGGCGCAGGCCGATCAACCGGGTCAGGTCGATCCCGGCGTGCCGCGCCACCGCGGGCGCGAGCACTTCGCGCGCCGTCGTGCCGGGCACGTCCCCGAACGAGCCGAGGATCCCCAGCAGGACGAACCAGGTCAGGTTCAGGCCCCACAGCAGGTCGACCAGGGGCAGCGCGGCGACCGATGCGGCGGAGACGAGGTCGGAGACCGCCGAGGCGGTGCGCCGGTCGATCCGGTCGATCACGACCCCGCCGAGCAGGCCGACCACCACGGCGGGGATCGCGGTCGCTCCGGCGAGGACCGCGGTGCCCAGCGGGCTCCCGGTGGTCTGCAGCACGATCAGCGGCAGCGCGACCGCGGCGATCCCGTTGCCGAGCAGGCTCAGCAGGTGCGAGGCGAGGTAGGTGGCGGCGGTGAGCGGCATGCGCCCAGCACACGCCCGGCCGTCGCGGCACGGTCAAGCGGATTCCCGCCCGAAATCCCGTCGCGGCACGTGATCCAGGACACCCGTCCGGCCGATGTGGACGGTGGCGAGGTGCCGCCCGCCCGGTACGGGTCCCGAACACGAGCAGGTCCGCCCGTGCGGCACGGGCGGACCTGCGTCGAGCGGAACGGGTCAGCGGCTCGCGGCCACCGCCCGCCGGTTCTCGTCCTCCGGCACCTTCAGGTAGCCGACCATGATGAACGCGGCCACGTAGAGCAGGACGAACGCCCACACCACGCCGGCGTTGCCGAGCCCGATGGCGAGCACGACGGCCGGGACGGCCGCGCCGAGGAACGCCGCACCGCCGGCCGCGGTGGTGTACATGGCCATCGCGGCGCCCTTCTGCTCGGGAGCGAGCGCGGGCATGATCGCGCCCATCGGGACGAACCCGGCGAGCAGCGCGCCGAACACGCAGCCCGCGGCGGTCGCGGCCCAGAAGCCCCACGCCGAACCGGCGGGGACCAGGTGCGCCACGTACCACCAGGCGAGCAGGCCGAGCGCGGAGCCGAAGACGCCGAACCACTGCACGGTGCGCCGCCAGCCCCACTTGTCGCCGATGGCGCCGAACACGGCGTTGAGCAGGATGTTCGACGCGTAGACCAGCGTGGTCATGACCAGCCAGCGGGACTGGCCCCAGCCGAGCTCGTCGGCGATGACCGTCGGCAGGATGATGAACATGCCGTACTGCGGCGCGGTGTTGATCAGCCGCACCAGGAAGCCCATCAGGATCTTCGGCCGGCGCGCGGTGAGCCGCAGGCCCGCGGTCAGCACCTCGCCGGTGGACAGCTCCGCGGCGGCGACGCGGCGGTCACCGTGCGGTTCGTGCACCGCGAACTGCGCGATCAGGAAGCCGATCACCACGAGCGCGATGGAGGCGATCATCGCCCCGGTCTCGCCGCCGGTGCCGCCGCCGAAGACGGGGATCATGCCCAGCGCGTAGAGCGAACCCAGCGTGGGCAGGCCACCGGTGAACATCACGTAGAACCAGCCGACGGCCTTGCCGTTGCGCTCCACCGGCGTGACCACGTTGACCCACACCAGGAACGCGAACGCGAACAGCGGATAGCCGAACCCGCGCAGGAAGTAGGTCAGGAACACCAGCGGCATGCTGCCGGTGCCGAGCGCGACCAGGAACAGCGCCTCGAACACCACCCACACGGCGGCGCCGAGCTGCATCACGCGGCGCGGCCCCCACAGGTCGGCCAGCACGCCGGACAGGTAGCTGCCCACCAGCACGGACACGCCGTACATGGAGATGATCGTGCTCACCGTGGTGGCGGGGCTGTCGAGCACGGTCTCGATGTGCGGCGAGATGAAGTTGGTCTCGGTGCCGTTGCCGGTCATGAAGACGAGCACGGCGAAGAATCCCCAGCGCAGCGAGTGCGGGATGCCGACCCGGTCGAGGAAGGTCTCGCGCTGCGCGCCGGTGGTCTCGGTGGTGGTCATGTTCGTCCCGCCCTTCACGCGTTGGGCAGGATCGAGACCTTGACCGACGCACCCGAGGTGTCGGCGACCAGGTCGAGGGCCTGCTGGAACTCGCTCAAACCGAGCTGGTGGGTGCAGATCTCGTCGACCGGGATCTTGCCCTGCTCCAGCAGCTTGATCGCCGCGGGCCAGCAGTGCGGCCCGAGGTGCGCGCCGAGGACGTTGAGCTCCTTGTCGTCGGAGATGATCGACCAGTCGACCGTCACGTCCGAGCCGAACACCGAGTACTCCACGTAGGTCCCGAGCTTGCGCAGCAGGTTCAGCCCCTGCCCGACCGCCGGGGTGGCACCGGTGCCCTCCAGGTAGACGTCGGCGCCGTAGCCCTCGGTCAGTTCGGCGACCTTGGCGACCACGTCGTCCTTCAGCGGGTTGAAGGTGACGTCGGCGCCGCAGCGGCGGCCCAGTTCGAGCTTGTCGTCGTCGAGGTCCAGCGCGACCAGCGTCATCGGGTTTTTCTGCCGCGCACCGGCGATCAGGCCGAGGCCGATGGGGCCGCAGCCCGCGACGACGACCACGTCGCCGAACTTGATGTCGGCGCGCTCCACCGCGTGCAGCGCGCAGGACAGCGGTTCGGCGTAGGCGGCGTGCTCCGGCTTCAGGTCGTGCGAGACCTTGTGCGCGCGGGCCTTCTTCGGCACCAGCGTGTACTGGGCCATGGCGCCGTGGTAGTTGCGGAAGCCGAACATGTCGTGCGGCCCGCACATCCAGTACTCGCCGCGGCGGCAGTACCGGCACTCCTCGCAGGGCACGATCTGCTCGCAGGCGATCCGGTCGCCGACCTCCACCTTGTGGTGCTGCAGCGCCTCCTCATCACCGGACACGACGGTGCCGACGAACTCGTGGCCGGGGATGATCCCCTTCTGCGCCCAGGCGGGGCGGTTCTCGTCGCCCCAGAACTTCGCGGCGCCGTGGTAGCACTTCAGGTCGCTGGCGCAGACGCCGACCGCTTCCACTTCGATCAACAACTCGCCCGCGGCCGGTGCGGGGACGTCCACCTCTTCCAGGCGGTAGTCCTCCGGGCCGTGGACGACGACAGCCGACATCCGGCTGGGAATGGGGTTCGGCACCTTTGCCTCCAGTGGTTCCACTTCTCGATCATCGATCCGCCCGCCGGAGGGGGCGGATCAGCTCCGTTGCCAGGGGCAGGCTGCTGCACGCGGGGGCGAGGTGCACTCCGCCACCGCGAGCGCCCAGCGGGCCGTGGGCCAACGGGGGAGCGGAGACCGGCGCGGCCGGGGCGGGCCGGACGGGCGGACTCGGCGCGGAGTCCGCTCCTCCGGCGCCGTCCCGAGCCGGCCGGTTCCGCAGTCGTCGCCGCCGCCCCGCCCGGTGGGCCGGTGCGGGGCAGCGGGATACGGGGAGGACCCGGCCGTGCCGGGCCGGCGAGGCGCCGATCAGCCGAGCGCTCGTAGGCCGGGTCGTGCTCGCGGCGAGGGGCCGGGCAGCCTCGACCGGAGGCGGTGGTTCGTCCCCACCGCCCGGCCCGGCTCCGGTGAGCCGGTCCTGTCGCGTTGCCGTGCACTGCTCTCCTCGCGCGTCGGACCCCGATGTCGACGAGGTGCTACCTTCGGACCCGCCCCGCTCATCAGTCAACACCGGCCGCTCATATGAGCGGTCGTCACGCCAGTCGGGAGTCCAGGTGGGTCCGGAGCGCCAGATGCTGGCCGCGCTCGTCGCGACGAAGCACTACTTCGAGAAGCGGACGAAGTCCCAGATCGCGGAGGACCTCGCGCTGTCGCGGTTCCAGGTGGCGCGGCTGCTCGACGCCGCGCACGCGGCGGGGATCGTGCGCATCACCGTCGAACTCCCGTCCGGTGTGGACGCCGGGCTCTCGGACCGGCTGCGCCGCCACTTCGGGTTGAAGCGGGCGCTCGCCGTGGTCACGGCCGACGACGCGGCCACCCGGCGGCGCCAGCTCGGCAAGGTCGCCGCCGAGCTGCTCGGCGACGTGGTGACCGAGGACGACTGCCTCGGCGTCGCCTGGGGCCGCACGCTCGGTTCGATCCCCGAGTCGCTGACCCAGCTGGCGACCTGCCCGGTGGTGCAGCTGACCGGGGTCGCCGGTTCGGTCTCGGAGAACACCGTCGAGCTGGTGCGGCAGGTGTCGGCGGTCAACGGCGGCCCGGCCAGCCCGATCTACGCGCCGTTCGTCGTCGCCGACACCACCACGGCCCGCGGCCTGCGCAGCCAGCCCGGGATCGCCCGGGCGCTGGAGCTGCACAGGACGGTGACGCGGGCGGTCGTCGGCGTCGGCAGCTGGGACCCGCCGGATTCGAAGATGCACGACTCGCTGCCGGTGGAGGAGCGGCGGGCGCTGCTCGCCAAGGGCGTGCAGGCCGAGGTGTGCGGGACGCTGCTCAACGTGCAGGGCGGCGTGGTCTCCGGGCTGGAGGACCGCTGCATCGCGATCCCGGCGGAGCTGCTGCGCGCGGTGCCCGAGGTGATCGCCGTCGGCGGCGGCGCCACGAAGACCAAGGCGATGCTCGCGGCGATCCGCTCCGGCCTCATCCACGGCCTCGTCACCGACGCCACCGCCGCCGAGGAGCTGCTCGCGCTCGGGTGAGCCGGCCGGGTCCGCCGCTAGCGGACGCCGCCCGCCTCGACCCGCGCGCTCGGCCACCACCTCCGGTCGGTCCTCGGGGAGCTGCGCGCCGCGGCGCGCAGCTGGTGAGACCGCCCGCGCGGCGGCGTCAGGACCTGTGCCGCACCGGTTCGGGCAGGAAGGTCCCGCGCTTCAGGCTGCGCTCGATGGTCTCCAGCGACCGGCCCTTCGTCTCGGGCACGCGGAGCAGCACGACCACCCAGGCCATGACGTTCAGCGCGGCGTAGACCAGCATCGCCCCACCCAGGGTGAGCGCGTTGACGAGGGTGAGCGCCGTCGAGGTGACCAGCAGGTTCGCCCCCCACAGCGCGGCGGCGTGCAGGCCGGTGGCGGCGGGCCGGATCCGCAGCGGGTAGATCTCCGAGCCGATCAGCCAGCCGACGACCTGGATGCCGCCCGCCTGGAAGAACATGAACGCCAGCAGCAGCGCCAGGGCGAGCCACGGGTCCGGCCGCTGGCCGGAGACCAGGAACAGCAGCCCGAACAGCGCGATCGAGATCGCCGACCCGGGCAGCATCGCCAGCATCAGGCTGCGGCGTCCGATCCGGTCGACGACCAGCTTGCCGACCAGCGTCATCACCACGTACACGACGCCGACGCCGACGTTGGCCCACAGCGAGAACCCGGACGAGAAGCCGACCATGGTCAGGATGACCGGCGTGTAGTAGATCATCATCTCCAGCCCGGTGATCTGGGTGAAGATCGCGACCGCCAGGCCCGCGACCAGCGCCGGGCGCAGCCACTTCTCGCCCAGGGCCGACCACGGGCCGCCGCGGGCCTCGTTCTCCCGCTGGAGCACGTGCTCGATCCCGCGCACCTCGCGGTCGGCGGCCGGACCGTCGGGCCGGACCCACCGCAGCACCATCCGCGCCGCGTCGACGTGGTCGTGGTGCACCAGCCAGCGCGGGCTCTCGGGGGCCCGGAGCATGCCGAGGACCAGCAGGACCGCGGGCACCACCGCGACCATGATCTTCCAGTGCCAGCCGGCTTCGCGGAACACCACGTTGACCAGCGCGGCGGAGAGGATGCCGATGCCGATCGCGACGTTGAAGAAGGTGACGAAACCACCGCGGCGCTCCGGCGGGGACAGCTCGGCGATGTAGGTCGGGATGGTCTGGGTGCAGCCACCCACCGCCAGCCCCAGCAGCAGCCTGCTGCCGATCAGCGTCAGCGGTTCGGGGGAGAGCCCGGCCAGCACCACGCCGACCGCGAAGATCACCGCGACGGTGATGATCGTCGACCGGCGGCCGAACCGCATCGCGAACCAGCCCGCGCCGAGCGCGCCCACCACCGCGCCGACCAGGATCGAGGCGGTGATCATCTCTTCGATGGTGTGGCCGGGGATGGTGGCGCCGAACAGCCGGTAGGACTCGGTGATGCCGAAGTCCTGGGCGATCTGGATCAGGGTGCCGGAGATGACCCCGGTGTCGTACCCGTACAGCAGGCCGCCCAGCGCGGCCACGAACGCCACGTAGTACACGTTCCGGATCGGATCCCCCGCGGGCGTCCGGGTGGGCACACCACGCAGGTCCCGCTCCGCCGCCGACAGGTCCGGCTCCTCGTCGAAGCCCGCGAGCTCCGGGTCGTCGGAGCCGCCGTGTTGTTCGGACATCCGCACTCCTCGCAGGCGCTGGAGGGCCGTGGCGGATGCGATGCTATGGCGCCCCGCCCCTGGTCGCAGCGCTGGCAACGTGCTGGTGCCGGAGCGCGGGCGCGGCATCCGGTCCGCCAGGCCCCCGAGGTCCGGGACCACCCACCGAACCTGATTTTGTCTAAGGGATTGTTAACAATCGTGTTCATAGTTTAGGTTGCTCGGCATGCCCACGGAGGACGCCGCACCCGCGGCACCTCGGAGGAGGAATGCCATGCCCGCCGACGCCGGACCGGCCGCGCGCTCGCACCGCCGCGGCGCGCAGACCGCGGTCCCGTGCCTGTTCCTGCGGGGCGGCACCTCGCGGGGACCGTTCTTCGACGAGCGGGCGCTGCCCGCGGACGTTCCCACCCGCGACGCGGTGCTGCTGGCCGCGCTCGGTTCCCCGGACGAGCGGCAGATCGACGGGCTCGGGGGAGCGCACCCGCTGACCAGCAAGGTCGGGATCGTGCGCCCGAGCGAGCGCCCCGGCGTGGACGTGGAGTGGACGTTCGGCCAGGTGCAGCCCGGCGGGAGCACCGTCGACACGACCGCGAACTGCGGGAACATGCTCGCCGCGGTGCTCCCGTTCGCCGTCGAGACCGGCATGGTCGTCCCGGACGCCGACCGCACCACCGCCCGCGTGCTCACCCGCAACACCGGCATGGTCGCCGAGATCACCGTCCGCACGCCCGCCGGACCGGACGGGACCAGGCACGTCGAGTACGCGGGCGACGCGCGCATCGACGGCGTCCCCGGCACCGCCGCGCCGGTCGAGATCGGGTTCCTGGACACCGCGGGCTCGGTGGCCGGTTCGCTGCTGCCCACCGGGAACACGCGGGACACCGTCGAAGTCCCCGGGCTCGGCGCGGTGGACGTGACGCTGATCGACAACGGGCAGCCGCTGGTGGTCGTCCAAGCCGCGCGGCTCGGCTCCACCGGCTACGAGGACCCCGCCGAGATCGACGCCGACGCGGAGCTCCGGGCGAAGGTGGAGGCGCTGCGGCTGGTCTGCGGCCGCGCGATGGGGCTCGGCGACGTCGAGGCGAAGAACTACCCGAAGATGACGCTCGTCGCGCCGCCCCGGCACGGCGGCGACCTGTCCACCCGCAGCCTCATCCCGCGGGTCGCGCACCGCTCGATCGGCGTGCTGGCCGCGGTCACCGCCGCCACCGCGTGCGTGCTGGAGGGCAGCGTCGCCCGCGAGGTGGCCGCCGAGGTCCGCGGCACCGAACCCACCGTCTCGGTGGAGCACCCGTCCGGCGAGTTCAGCGTCACCCTGGGGCTCGACCCCGCCGAACCCGGCCGGGTACTGCGCTCGGGACTGCTGCGCACCGCCCGCCTGCTGATGTCCGGCGAGGTCCTCGTACCCGCCGCCCTCTGGAATCCCGCTGCCGAGGAGCGTTCCGCGTGATCATCGACGTGCACGGCCACTACACCACCGCCCCCGAGCCGCTCGGCCGCTGGCGCGACGCGCAGGTCGCCGGGCTGGCCGACCCGGCGCTGCGGCCCGACCCGGCGGGCCCGGTGATCAGCGACGACGAGATCCGCGAGTCCCTGGAAGCCCACCAGCTGCGGCAGATGGACGAGCGCGGCATCGACGTCACCGTCTTCTCCCCGCGCGCCTCGTTCATGGCGCACCACGTCGGGGACTTCGCGACCTCCGCGGCGTGGGCGCGGATCTGCAACGACCTGTGCCACCGGGTCTCGGAGCTCTACCCGGAGCGGTTCGCGCCCGGCGCGATGCTGCCGCAGTCGCCCGGGGTCGATCCGGCGACGACCCTGCCCGAGCTGGAGCGGGTGGTGCGGGAACTCGGCGCGGTCGCGGTGAACATCAACCCCGACCCCTCCGGCGGGCACTGGACCGCCCCGCCGCTGACCGACCGGCACTGGTACCCGGTGTGGGAGAAGCTCGTCGAGCTGGACGTGCCCGCGATGGTGCACGTGTCCACCAGCTGCAACGCGGCGTTCCACACCACCGGCGCGCACTACCTCAACGCCGACACCACCGCGTTCATGCAGCTGCTGCAGGGAGATCTGTTCGCCGACTTCCCCGAGCTGCGCCTGGTGATCCCGCACGGCGGCGGTGCGGTGCCCTACCACTGGGGCCGGTTCCGCGGGCTCGCCCAAGCGCTGGGCAAGCCGGAGCCGGAGGAAGCGCTGCTGGGCAACGTCTTCTTCGACACCTGCGTCTACCACCAGCCGGGCATCGACCTGCTGCTGGACGTGATCCCGCACGAGTCGGTGCTGTTCGCCTCGGAGATGGTCGGCGCGGTGCGCGGCATCGACCCCCGCACGGGGCACCACTTCGACGACACCCGCCGCTACGTCGAGCACGCCGGGCTCACCGCCGAATCCCTCGCCGCCATCGAGGCGGGCAACGCCCGCCGCGCCTACCCCCGGCTGGACGCGCGCCTGACCGCGCAGGGCCGCTGAACCGAAGGAGCACCGTGCACGAACTCGGAATCGTCCACCGAACCGTCCAGCGCGCCGACCGGGACGCCGTCGAAGCCCTCGCGGACTTCGGCGTCGCCACGGTCCACGAGGCGCTGGGCCGGGTCGGGCTGCTGCGGCCCTACGTCCGCCCCGTCTACGAAGGGGCGCGGGTCTGCGGCACCGCCGTCACCGCGCTGCTGCAGCCCGGGGACAACTGGATGCTGCACGTCGCCGCCGAGCAGGTGCAGGAGGGCGACGTGCTGGTCGCCGGCTGCACCACGGAATGCGAGGACGGCTTCTTCGGCGAACTGCTCGCCACCTCGCTGCGCGCCCGCGGCGCGAAGGGGCTGGTCATCGACGGCGGTTGCCGCGACGTCGACGAGCTGCGCGCCATGGACTTCCCGGTGTTCTCCCGCGCCATCAACGCGAAGGGCACCGTCAAGGCCACCCTCGGCTCGGTGAACGTGCCGGTCGTCGTCGCCAACGCGCTGGTCGAACCGGGCGACGTCATCGTGGCCGACACCGATGGAGTGGTCGTGGTTCCCGCCGCGAAGGCATCGGAGGTGGCGGCGGCCGCCGCGAAGCGGGAGTCCGGGGAAGCGGGCAAGCGCGCGCGGTTCCAGGAGGGCGAGCTCGGCCTGGACCTCTACGGCATGCGCCCGAAGCTCGAAGCCATGGGACTGACCTACCGGGACTGAACTCCGGGTCCCGGAGCGGGAACCGGCGATCCCGTGCAACGACGCACGCCGCCCCGGCGGCAGGAGGAGAACCCCATGAGCACCGAAGTCACCCCGGGGTGGCTGCCCTGGCACCCGGAACCGAGCACCCCGGCGTTCGTCCCGCCCGCGGGCTCGGTCGACGCGCACTGCCACGTGTTCGGGCCCGCCGCGCGCTTCCCGTTCGCCGCCGAGCGCAAGTACACCCCGGTCGACGCGGGCAAGGAGCAGCTGTTCGCGTTGCGCGACCACCTCGGCCTCTCCCGCAACGTGATCGTGCAGGCCACCTGCCACGGCACCGACAACAGCGCCCTGGTCGACGCGCTGCGGGCCTCCGGCGGCCGAGCCCGCGGGGTGTCCGCGGTGGACGGTGACGTCACCCGCGCCGAGCTGGAGCGGCTGCACGCGGCCGGGGTGCGCGGCGTGCGGTTCAACTTCGTCAAGCGGCTGGTCGACACCGCGCCGACCCGGACCCTGCGGGCCATCGCCGAGAAGATCGCGCCGCTGGGCTGGCACGTCGTGCTCTACTTCGAGGCCCGCGACCTGCCCGACATCGAGGAGTTCGCGCCGAGCCTGCCGGTGCCGATCGTGATCGACCACCTGGGCCGCCCCGACGTCGCGCAGGACCCGGACGGGCCGGAGTTCAGCCGGTTCCTGGAGTTCGCGGACCGCCACCGCGCGTGGGTCAAGGTCTCCTGCCCGGAACGCCTGTCCCGCACCGGCCCGCCCGCGCTCGACGGCGAGCGGCACGCCTACGCCGACGTGGTGCCCTTCGCGCGCCGCGCCGTCGAGGCCTTCCCGGACCGGGTGCTGTGGGGCACCGACTGGCCGCACCCGAACCTCACCGACCACATGCCCGACGACGGGCTCCTGCTCGACCACGTCCCGCGGATCGCGGTCACCCCGCAGCAGCGGCAGGCGCTGCTGGTGGACAACCCGATGCGCCTGTACTGGCCGGACGAGCAGGCCTGATCCACGGCCGGGCGACGAAGCCCGGCCCGCCCCGAGGAGACCGCAGTGCAGCACCCCGTCAACGGCGACGAACGGGCCGCGAACTCGGCGAACCGGCTCGACCGGTTGCCGATCTCCCGGTTCCACCGGACCACGATCGCCGCGCTGGCGTTCGCGTACTTCTTCGAGTTCGCCGACATCAACACCTTCGCCATCACCGCGCCGAAGGTCCGCGAGCAGTGGGGCGCCGACGTCGGCCACATCGCCTACGTGACCTCGCTGTCGTTCGTCGGCATGTTCCTCGGGTCGGTGGTGGCCGGTGGGATGGCCGACCGGCTGGGCCGGAAGCGGACGCTGACGTTGACCACGGTGTGGTTCTCGGTGTGGTCGCTGGCGACGGTGTTCGCCTGGGACATCGCCTCGATGGGCGTGTTCCGGGTGCTGACCAGCGCCGGGCTCGCCGCGATGACCGTGGTCGCGGTCGTGTACCTCAACGAGCTGTTCCCGCGGGCGAAGCGCGGCAAGTTCCAGGCCTACGTGATCATGATCGGCATCTGCGGGACCCCGGTCACCAACCTGATCGCCGCGCTGGTCGTGCCGATGGGGGAGCAGACCTGGCGGCTGGTGTACCTGTGGGGCGCGCTCGGCGTGCTGTTCCTGTTCTTCCTGCGCAAGCTCGTCGAATCCCCGCAATGGCTGGAGAGCCGCGGCCGCCGCGAGGAGGCCGAGGCGGTCCTGCGGCGGCTGGAGGACGAGGCCGTCGACGAGCACGGTGCCCTGCCCGCCGCCGCCGAACCGGTCGCGGGGGCGGCCACCGCGAAACCGGGGCTGCGCCTGCTCAAGCAGCGCAAGTTCCTGTTCCCGACCGTGCTGCTCTCGGTCCTGTGGATCACCCAGACCATCGGGTTCTTCGGCTTCTCCTCGTGGGCGCCGACGCTGCTGGCCGCCGAGGGCGTCAGCGTGGAGGACTCCATCTTCTTCGTCGCGCTCACCACCGTCGGCGCGCCGCTCGGGTCGTTCCTGGCCGCGCAGGTCACCGACCGGTTCGAGCGCAAGTGGGCGCTGGTGGTCTTCGGCCTGATCATCGCCGGTTCCGGCCTGCTGTACGGGTTGACGTTCCTGCCGGTGCTGGTCGTCGTGTTCGGGTTCCTGGTGAACCTGTTCGAGCGCGGCTACACCTCGCTGGCCTACGCCTACTCGCCGGAGCTCTACGACACCGGCGGCCGGTCGCTGGGCACCTCGATCTCCTACGGGCTGGGCCGGTTGTCCAACGCCTTCGGGCCGCTGATCATCGCCGCGCTCTACAGCGGCCACGGTTACCGGACCGTCTTCTACTTCATCGCGGGAACCTGGGTGGTGGGGGCGATCGCGCTAGCGCTGTTCGGACCCGCCACCCGCAAGATCCGGCTGCGCGCCGAGTCGGCGGCGCCGGAACCCGCCACCGGTCGCTGAACCCTTCGGAGGAGAGGTCGCATGAACCCGGTCCCGGAAGAGCCAGCCCAGGAGAACCCGCTCCCGGAGCACCCCGTCCCGAAGAACCCCGTCCCGGAGCAGCTCACCACCCTCGCGCGGATGGTCGCCGACACGCCCACGCGCCCGCCGCTCGGCGACGTCGCCCACCTCGGGCACGTCCAGCTGTTCACGCCGTGCCCCGCGGACACGGTGGCCTTCTGCACCGAATTCCTCGGGCTCACCACCACCGCGCAGGACGGGGACCACACCTACCTGCGCACCTGGGACGACTACGAGCACCACAGCCTGGTGGTGACCCGCCGCGACCGGCCGGGCGTCGGCCGCACCGCGCTGCGCTGCTCCTCCGCCGAAGCCCTGGAGCGCCGCACGGCGGCGGTGCGGGCCGCGGGCGGCAGCGGGCGGTGGGTGCGCGACGAACCCGGTATCGGTCCACTGTGGACCACGGTCGACCCGGACGGGCACGAGATCGCGCTCTACCACGAGACGTCCTGGTACGAGGCGCCCGACGAACTCGCGCCCGCGCTGAAGAACCAGCCGCAGGCCAAACCCGGCCACGGCGTCGGAGTCCGCAGGCTCGACCACGTCAACTACCTCGCCGCCGACGTCGCGCGGGCCAGCGGCTTCCTCGTCGACGTGCTCGGTGCCCGCCCCACCGAGCAGATCCGGCTGGACGACGGCGAGATCGCCGCCCGCTGGCAGACCTTCACCCAGAAGTCCTACGACCTCGTGCACACCAAGGACCGCACCGGCTCCTCGGGACGGCTGCACCACATCGCCTTCGCCACCGACACCCGCGAGGACGTGCTGCGCGCCGCCGACCTCGCCGTCGACACCGGCGTGTTCATCGAGACCGGGCCGCACAAGCACGCCATCCAGCAGACCTTCTTCCTCTACGTCTACGAACCCGGTGGCAACCGGGTCGAGCTGTGCAACCCGCTGACCCGCCTGGTGCTCGCCCCCGACTGGCCGCTGATCACCTGGACCGAGCGGGAACGGGCGCGGGGCCAGGCCTGGGGCCTGCAGACCATCGAGTCCTTCCACACCCACGGCACACCGCCGGTCGACTGACCCCGCGTCGTCCGGCGGTTCTCCGGCCGGACCGTTCGAAGCTCGGCAGTTCTCCACCTCGACAGGTCCCCACCCGGTAGTGCACAGGTCGGCAGCGAGGAGCCCGCCATGAACCGGACCACGACCACCCCCGACCCGACCGCCCGGCGGCGCGCGGTCGTCATCGCGCTGTGCTGGGCGCTGGTGCTGCTCGACGGCATCGACACCTTCGTCTACGGCTCGGTGCTGCCCGAGATGATCGGCTCCGGGCAGCTCGGGCTCACCGACGCGACCGCGGGCGAGATCGGCAGCGCCACCACCTTCGGGATGCTCGTCGGCACCGTCCTGTCCGGCACCGTCACCCGCTGGGTAGGGCGCCGCCCGGCGGTCTTCGCCTCGGTGGCGCTGTTCACCGCCGCGACCCTCGGCTCCGGGCTGGCCGGGAGCGCGGTCGCGTTCGGGTTCTGCCGGCTGCTGTGCGGTTTCGGGCTCGGTGCGCTGCTGCCGATCGCCATCGCCTACGGCATGGAGTTCTGGCCGGGGAACCGCCGGGCGCTGGCCACCGGGGTGATCATGACCGCGCACCAGGCGGGCGGGGCGCTCGCGCCGCTCATCGCGCTGGTGCTGGTCGACACCGCCGGGTGGCGCTGGGTGTTCGTCGCGGGCGCGGTGCCCGCGGTGGTGCTGTTACCGGTGGCGGTCCGGCTGCTGCCGGAGTCCCCGGCGATCCTGGCCGCCCGCGGCAGGTCGCAGGAAGCGGCCGCGGTCTCGGCCGAGCACGGCCTCGCTTCGGCCGCTCCCGTCCCGGCCGCTCCCGTCCCGGGCGCGCCCCCCCCCGGGGGGGGCGGGCGCGGGGGGGGGCGGGGGGGGCGGGGGGGCGGCGGGGGGGGGGGGGGGGGGGGGGGGGGGGGGGGGCCCCCGGGGGGGGGGGGGAG
>NZ_JAIUKC010000042.1:39534-78578 GCF_020177435.1 Saccharopolyspora sp. 7B
CCGCCCCCGCCGGGGGCCCGCCCCCCCCCGCCCCGCCCCCCGCCCCCCCCCCCCCCCCCCCCCCCCCCCCCCCCCCCCCCCCCCCGGCCCCCCCCGCACCGCTGGGCGGGCCTGCGGGCGCTGTTCCGCGGCGGGCGGTGGCCGGTGACGCTGCTGTTCTGGCTCACCTCCTTCGCCGGGCTGATGCTGGTGTACGGGGTGGGGCAGTGGCTGCCGAAGATCATGGGTGACCTCGGCTACGAGACCGGTGACGCGCTGCTGTTCTCCACCGCGCTCAACGTCGGCGGCATCGGCGGCATGGTCGTGGCCGGCCGGCTCGCCGACCTGGTCGGGGCACGGCGGATCGTGGTCGCCTGGTTCGCGCTGACCGCGGTGTTCGTGCACCTGCTGGGCGTGCACCTGCCGGTGGCGGTGCTCTACGTCGTGGTGTTCTTCGCCGGGCTCCTGCTGTTCAGCGGGCAGAGCATGGTCTACGCGGCCGTCGGCACCCACCACGACGCGGGCGACCGGGACACCGCGCTGGGCTGGGTGGCCGGGATGGGGCGCTTCGGCGCGGTCTTCGGGCCGTGGCTCGGCGGTGCGCTGCTCGCCGCGGGCCGCGCCGACCTCGGTTTCACCGCGTTCGCGGTCACCGGCCTGTTCGGCGCGGCGATGATGGCGCTGGCGAGTCTGACCATCCGGTTCCGCGGTCCGCGCTCCTCGCGGCAGCGCTCCGAGGCCGGCGGTTAGACTCGGTGGACAAAATTGTTCGCAATCATCGGTACGGGGTAGGCCAGTGACGACAGCGAAGCGCGACTCCGGGCGGTCGGCGGTGGTCGACGAGATCCGGGACGCGATCACCCGCGGCGACTTCGCGCCCAACCAGCGCCTGGTGGAGGCCGAGCTCTCCGAGCAGTTCGACGCGGGTCGCGGCGCGGTCCGCAACGCGCTGGTGCAGCTGGCCACCGAAGGCCTCGTGGAACGCGTGCAGAACCGCGGCGCCCGGGTGCGCGCCGTGCCGCTCGACGAGGCCATCGAGATCACCGAGGTGCGGATGGTCGTCGAAGGCCTGTGCGCGGCACGCGCCGCCGAACGCGCCACCGACGACGACAAGGCCGAGCTGCGCGAGATCGCCGACCAGATGCGGGCCGCGGTCGCCGGCGGCGACGTGTGGGGTTACTCGGAGCTGAACAAGCGGCTGCACTCCCTGGTCCTGCGCGTCAGCGGGCAGCGCACGGCGCACGAGGTGCTCAGCAGGCTGCGCGGGCAGAACGTGCGCCACCAGTTCCGCCTCGCGCTGCACCCCGGCCGCCCCGGCGTGTCGCTGCCGCAGCACCTGGCGATCGTCGACGCCATCTGCGCGGGCGACCCGGTGGCGGCCGAGCAGGCGATGCGCGAGCACCTGCGCAGCGTCATCGACGCGCTGCCCGAAGTGGACGGGACGCGGATCAGCGCGCTCTGACCTCACCGGGCCGGTAGGTGCGGGGTTCCGCGGTCGACCGGACCAGCGCCCGGAGCGATTCCAGGCCACCGGTCAGCAGCCCGGCGGCGCGGGCCTGCACGAGGACGTTGCCGAGGGCGGTGGCCTCGACCGGCCCGGCGACGACCGGCCGGCCGGTGCGTTCGGCGGTCAACCGGCACAGCAGCTCGTTCCGCGCCCCGCCGCCGACGACGTGCACCGCGGACAGCGCGCGTCCGGTGAGGATCTCCAGCCGCGCCACGGATTCCGCGTACGCGGACGCGAGGCTCTCCAGGATGCACCGGGTGAACTCGGCGCGGTCGCGGGGAACCGGCCGGTCGTGCTCGGTCAGCCACGCGGTGATGCGCGCGGGCATGTCGCCGGGCGCGAGGAACCGCGGGTCGTCCGCGTCGAACTCGGCCACCGGCGGCACCTCGGCGGCCGCCGCCAGCAGCGCGGGCAGGTCCACGGCCGGTCCGGTGCGCTCCCACTCCGCGACGCATTCGGTGAGCAGCCACAGGCCCATCACGTTGTGCAGGTACCGGATCCGCCCGTCGACGCCGAGCTCGTTGGTGAAGTTCGCGGCCCGGCCCGCCTCCGACAGCAGCGGGCGCTCCAGCTCGACGCCGACCAGCGACCACGTCCCGCAGGAGATGTAGGCGAACGACTCGTCCCGGGCGGGCACCGCGACCACCGCGGAGGCGGTGTCGTGCGACCCGACCGCGGTGACCGGCACGCCGGTGTCGAGCGCACCGATCCGCTCACCCGGCGACACCAGCGGCGGCAGCAGCCCGCGGTCGTGGCCGAGGCGCGCCGCCAGCGACTCCGACCACTCGGCGGTGCGCACGTCCAGCAGCCCCGTGGTGGAGGCGTTGGTGCGTTCGGCGACCTGCTCGCCGGTCAGCCAGTACGCCAGCAGGTCCGGCAGCAGCAGCATCCGCTCGGCCGCCGCCAGCAGCCCGCTGCGCCGGTCCGCGGCCAGCTGGAAGATCGTGTTGAACGGCAGGTGCTGCAACCCGTTGACCTCGTACAGCTCCGCCGGCCCGATCACCGAGTGCACGTCGGCCACGGCGGCTTTGGTGCGCTCGTCCCGGTAGTGGTGCGGCGTCCCGAGCATCCGGCCGCCGCGCAGCAGCGCGTAGTCCACCGCCCACGAGTCGATGCCGACGCTCACCGGATCCGCTTCGTGCGCCGCCAGCTCCAGGGCCGCGCACACCTGCCGGTGCAGCTCCAGCACGTTCCAGTGCAGCGACCCGCGCACCCGCACCGGCCCGTTCGGGAACCGGGCGAGCTCGCGCATCCACAGCTCGCCCGGCCCGGCGTGCCCGAGCACGACCCGCCCGCTGGTGGCGCCGAGGTCGACGGCGGCGACGGTGCCGCTCATCGCAGGAACGCCGCGGCGACCCCGGCGTCCACCGGCACGTGCAGCCCGGTGGTGTGGCTGAGGTCGCCACCGAGCAGCGCGAACACCGCGTTCGCCACGTGCTCGGGCAGCACCTCGCGCTTGAGCAGGGTGCGCTGGGCGTAGAACTCGCCCAGGTCCTCCTCGGCGACGCCGTACACCTGGGCCCGCTGCGCGCCCCAGCCACCGGCGAAGATCCCGCTGCCGCGCACCACACCGTCCGGGTTGACGCCGTTGACGCGGACACCGTGCCCGCCGAGCTCGGCCGCCAGCAGCCGCACCTGGTGCGCCTGGTCCGCCTTGGTCGCCGAGTAGGCGATGTTGTTCGGCCCGGCGAACACCCCGTTCTTCGACACGACGTACACGACGTCGCCGCCGAGCCCCTGGTCGATC
The DNA here is from genome assembly GCF_020177435.1 of Saccharopolyspora sp. 7B. NCBI lineage: Bacteria > Bacillati > Actinomycetota > Actinomycetes > Pseudonocardiales > Pseudonocardiaceae > Saccharopolyspora > Saccharopolyspora sp. 7B. The sequence continues at coordinate 42,768 of NZ_JAIUKC010000042.1, forward strand.
AGCACCCGCGCGGCCGCCTTGCTGACCAGGAACGAGCCCTTCGCCATCACGTCGTGCTGCAGGTCCCAGTCGGCGGCGGTGGTCTCCAGCAGCGGTTTCGACAGCGACAGGCCGGCGTTGTTGACCACCACGTCGAGCCCGCCGTACGCGAGCACCGCCGCGTCCACGGCGGCGCGCACCGCGTCCTCGTCGGTGACGTCGGCGCCGACGCCGATCGCCACGTCGGCGGACCCGAGTTCGGCCGCGGCCTCCCGGGCCTTCGCGGCGTCGAGGTCGGCGAGCACCACGGTGGCGCCGTCGCGGGCGAGGCGGGCGGCGGTGGCCTTGCCGATGCCGGAGGCCGCCCCGGTGACCAGCGCGACCTTCGTGGCGAGCGGTTTCGGCGCGGGCCGCCGCCGCAGCTTCGCCTCCTCCAGCTCCCAGTACTCGATGCGGAACTTCTCCGCCTCCTCGATGGGGGAGTAGGTGGACAGCGCCTCCGCCCCGCGCATCACGTTGATCGCGTTCACGTAGAACTCGCCCGCCACCCGGGCGGTCTGCGCGTCGGCGCCGTAGCTGAACATGCCCACGCCGGGCACGAGCACGATCGCCGGATCGGCACCGCGCATCGGCGGTGAGTCCGGGGTGGCGTGCCGCCGGTAGTAGGCCGCGTAGTCCGCGCGGTACCGCTCGTGCAGCTCCCGCAGCCGCGCCACCGATTCCTCGACGGTCGCGGTCGCGGGCAGGTCCAGCACCAGCGGCGCGACCTTGGTGCGCAGGAAGTGGTCCGGGCAGCTGGTGCCGAGCGCCGCCAGCCGCGGATGTTCCGCGCGGGACAGGAATTCCAGCACCTCGGGCCCGTCGGTGAAGCGACCCACCTGCCGCCGGTCGGTGCTGACCAGCCCGCGCAGCACGGGGGCGAGCGCCGCTGCCCTGGCCCGGCGCTCCGCGGCGGGCAGCGGTGCGTACCCGTCGAGGACCGCGCCGAACGGCTCGGGCCTGCCGTGCTCGGCGATGTGCTCGGCGGCGGTGTCGATGATCCACCGCGAGTTCCGCTCGCACTCCTCGGCGGTGCCGCCCCACGCGGTGATGCCGTGCCCGCCGAGGACGGTGCCGACGGCCCGCGGGTGGGTGCGCCGGATCTCGGCGATGTCCTCGCCGAGCTGCCAGCCGGGCCGCCGCCACGGCACCCACACCACCCGGTCGCCGAAGATCTCCTCGGTCAGCCGCGGCCCGTCGGCGGCGGTGGCGATCGCGATGCCGCTGTCCGGGTGCAGGTGGTCCACGTGGCAGGCGTCGACGAGGCCGTGCATCGCGGTGTCGATGGACGGCGCGGCACCGCCCCTGCCGTGCAGCACGTGGTCGAACGCGGCGACCATCTCGTCCTCCCGGTCCGGTCCGGGGTAGACCGCGGACAGCGCGCGCAGCCGGTCGAGCCGCAGCACCGCCAGCCCCTGCTCGGTGAGGGTGCCCAGGTCGCCGCCGGAGCCCTTCACCCACATCAGGTCCACCTCCTGCCCGGTGACGGGGTCGACGTCGCGGCCCTTGGCGGAGGTGTTGCCGCCGGCGTAGTTGGTGTTGCGCGGGTCGGCGCCCAGCCGGTTGCTGCGCGCGATCAGGTCGTGGACGGTGCGGTTCGGCATGGTCTCCTCTCCTCGGGCGGGCATCAGGCGCCCCACCCGGCCTGCGCGCCGCCGGTGCGCTGTTCGGCGAGCACCCGCTGGTGGCCGGATTCGGCGTAGGCGCGCAGCGGGTCGGCGGGCAGCCCGCGGGCGGCGCGCCACTCGGCCAGCGCGGGCCGGACATCGGTGTGGAAGGCGTCCATCAGCACGTCGTTGGCGCCGAGCACGTCGTGCTCCTGCTGCGCCGTCGCCAGCGCCGCGCGGTCCACCAGCAGCGCGCGGGCCGTCATCTCCTGCACGTTGAGCACCGAGCGGATCTGGCCGGGGATCTTCTCCTCCACGTTGTGGCACTGGTCGAGCATGAAGCGCACCGGCGAGCCCTCGTCCAGCCCACCGCCGGCCACCACCTCGTGCAGGATCCGGAACAGCTGGAACGGGTCGGCGGCACCGACGATGAGGTCGTCGTCGGCGTAGAACCGCGAGTTGAAGTCGAACGACCCGAGCTTCCCCAGCCGCAGCAGCTGCATCACGATGAACTCGATGTTGGTGCCCGGCGCGTGGTGCCCGGTGTCCAGGCAGGTGAAGGCCCGCTCGCCGAGCGCGCTGACCTGCACGAACGAGGTTCCCCAGTCGGGGACGTCGGTGTGGTAGAAGGCCGGTTCGAAGAACTTGTACTCCAGCACGAGCCGCTGGTGCTCGCCGAGCGCCGCGTAGATCTCGGCGAGCGAGTCGGCGAGCCGGTCCTGCCGGGACCGCAGCGAACCCTGTCCCGGATAGTTGGTGCCGTCGGCGAGCCAGATCTTCAGGTCGGTGGACCCGGTCTCGTGCATGATCTCGATGCAGCGCAGGTGGTGGTCGATCGCCTTGCGCCGCACCGCGGCGTCGACGTGGGTGAGGCTGCCGAACTTGTAGTCGGCGTCCTGGAACGTGTTCGAGTTGATCGTGCCCAGCCGCACCCCGAGCCCGTCCGCGTGCGCGCCGAGCGCGGCGAAGTCGTCCACCGCGTCCCACGGGACGTGCAGCGCGACGGCGGGGGCGAGGCCGGTGAGCTCGTGCACCTTGGCGGCGTCGGCGATCTTCTCCTGCGGGGTGCGCGGCGTACCGGGGGTGCCGAACACCTTGAACCGGGTTCCGGAGTTGCCGAAGGCCCAGCTCGGCAGTTCGATCGCCTGCCGCTCCAGGGTGGGGACGATCGCCTGGAACGTGGTGGTCATTGCTGTGCTCCTTCGTGCTGTGCGAGCTGGTCCGCCAGGTGGAAGACCTCGGGCAGCGCGGTGGCGTTCTGGTCCGCGCGACCGCCGTCGCCGACGAACAGGTCGGCCATGTACCGCTCCCAGCGGGCGGCGACGGGGGAGGCGGCGAGGTGGGCGTCGGAGTCGGCGACCGAGTCGGTCTCGTAGTAGCCGATCAGCAGCCCGTCGGGCCGCAGGAACAGCGAGTAGTTCCGCCGCCCGGAGGCCGCCAGTTCGCGCAGCATCTCCGGCCACACCGCGGCGTGCCTGCGCAGGTACTCGTCGATCCGGTCCGGGTCGACCTGCAGCTGGAAGCAGACGCGGGTCACGGCGCCACCACCGCGCCGCCGGTGGTCCCGGAGCCGTACCGCTCTCGCTCGATCTGCTCCAGGCTCTTGCCCTGGGTGCGCGGCACCCAGACGGTGCCGATCAGCAGCGAGCCGAGCAGCAGCCCGAGGATGAGGGTGCCGAGCCCGCGCAGCCCGATCTGGGTGAGCAGCGCGGGGAATCCGACGCTGAGCAGTCCGACCAGCACGCGGGCGGCGAGGAACAGCACGCCCTGCGCGCTGGCCCGGTAGCGGGTCGCGAACAGCTCGCTGGCCCAGAGCCCGTAGAACGCCTGCGCCCCGATGCCGGAGGACACGCCCCAGCCGACGGCGAAGAACAGCAGGGTGGCGGTGCCCGCGGGCGCGTAGATCAGCGCGGCCCAGGCGAGCACGCCCAGCGCGGCGCCCGCGCAGTACAACCACCGCCGGCTGACCCGGTCGGCGAGCAGCATGAACCCGAAGTAGGTGGCCGCGCTGGTGCAGCCCCACACCAGCACCTGCAGCAGGTACTGCTCGGTGGCGGAGGTGAGCCCGACGGCCTCGTACATCCGCGGCTGGAAGATCCCGGCCTGCCCGGCGACCCCGTTCCAGAGCGCGTACACGCCGAACAGGAACAGCATCGCCAGCAGGTTCGTCCGCCGGGTGAACAGGCCGCGCAGGCTGCCGGCGAAGGTGACCTGCCCGGATTCGGCGGTGCGGTTGCGCCACACCGTCGATTCGGCGAGGCCGCGCCGCACCCACCAGGTGACCGCGGCGACGACGAACAGGTGCAGGAAGATCAACCGGCTGCCGAGCAGCCCGAGCGGGGCGACGACGACGGCGAGCAGGTAGCCGAGCGTCGGCCCGATCGACCAGGCGAGCTGCGCGGCGCCGACGTGCGCGGCCCGCCGGTCGGGCGGCGCCTCCTCGGCGATGTAGGTCCAGGAGGCGGTGACCCCGGCGCCGACGGCGATGCCAGTGAGCACGAACGCGGTCAGCAGCATCCCGAACGAGGTGGCGAACACCGCGATCAGCACGCCGAGCATGTAGAGCAGCAGGTCGTAGGTGTAGATGAACTTCCGCCCGTAGCGGTCGCACAGCGGTCCGCCGATGGCGGCACCGGCGGCGGCGCCGAAGGCGTTCGCGCTGAGCGCGGCGAGCAGCCCGACGGCCAGGTCGTCCAGCCCGAACCGGTCCTGCCAGAGCCCGAGGCTGGTGGCGATCGCGATGATCGAACCGGCTTCGATGTAGTTCGACATGGCCACGGCGATGGTCGCGCGCCAGCCGGTCGTGGTCTTGCTACCGAATCGGACCCCCATCGGTCCTCCTGTCCATCGGCGGTGATGCGCAGGTTCGGGGCACGCGGCACCCGGTGGTAAAACGTTTCAATCGATGGCCTGCACGATAGGAGGAGGTGTGGAGCCGGGGCAAGGCCCGTCCGGGTGCCGGTCGATCGGCCGTAGCGTCGCGATCAGTCGCCCGGCACGCGTTCAGCCGCGTCCTGTTCGATCAGCGGACTGGTCCAGTCGGGTGCAGGCCGACGCCCGCGTGCCTGTGTAACGTTTCAACATACCGTGGTGGCAAGCACCGATCAGCCGTCCGCGACGAGCCGATCCCTGGCTCCCGCGAACAGCGCGGCGCACGCCTGGACCAGTTCCTCCGGCCGCCGGGTCCGCCCGCTCAGCAGCCAGTCGACCAGCAGGTGGTTGACCGCGCCGACGAGCGCGATCGTCGTCAGCCGCCGCTGCGTGCCCGGTTCGACGTCGCTCAGCCACCTCTCGCCCAGCAGCTCGGCGAACTCGGTGAGCACCGCGTGCCGCCGCGCCTCCAGCGCCGCCGACACCCCGACCACTTCCACCAGCACGATCCGCGCGCGTCGCTGGTCGGCCACCAGGAACCCGACGAAGGCGTCCAGCCCGCGCGGCACCATGTCGGCGGAGCCCTCGTGCCCGGCCACCGCGGCCAGCGTCGTGCCGCGCAGCCCGTCGACGAGCTTGTCGTACACGGCGGTGAGCGCGGCCTCCCGGTCGCGGAAGGACTCGTAGAAGTACCGCTCGGTGAGCCCGGCGTGCGCGCACAGCTGCTTGACCGAGGTCGCCTGGTAGCCGCGGTCGCCGAACAGCTCCTGGGCGGCGTCGAGCAGGGCGGCGCGCCGCTGCCGCGCGCGCTCGGCCGGGTCGAGACCGGCGTAGCGGCGGCCGCCCGGGTTCGGCTGGTTCGCCATCGCGCCCCTTTCGCGGCGAGGAGGACGTCCGCTACCTTATCGATCTGACACGACGTCGTGTCAGATCGGACTGCGAGGTGAGGACGTGCGGAGGACACCGGCCGGGATGATCATCGCGGTCACCGGCGGCGCCCGCGGCATCGGGCGCGAGATCGCGCGGACGCTGGCCGCGGCCGGCGCCCGCGTCGCCATCGGGGACCGCGACCTGGCGGCCGCCGAACGCACCGCCGCCGAACTGCCCGGCGAACTCGCCGCGTTCCCCGCCGACGTCACCGACACCGGCTCGTTCGCGGCCTTCCTGGACGCGGTCGCCGACCGGTGGGGGCCGATCGATGTGCTCGTGAACAACGCGGGCGTGATGTGGGTCGGCCCCTTCGACGAGGAACCGGAGAGCGCCGTGCGCCGCCAGCTGGAGGTGAACGTGCACGGCGTCATCCGCGGCGTCCGGCTCGCCGCCCCGCGGATGCGCGAGCGCGGGCGCGGCCAGATCGTCACCATCGCCTCCGGCGCCTCCAAGTTCGCGCCACCGGGCGAAGCGACCTACGCCGCGACCAAGCACGCCGTGCACGGCTACCTGGACGCGGTGCGCGCCGAGCTGCACGGCACCGGCGTGCGCCTCTCGCTCGTGCTGCCCGGCGTCGTCGACACCGAACTCGCCGCGGGCACCGCCACCGGCCCGGTGCGCAGGCTCGCTCCCGCCGAAGTCGGCCGGGCCGTGCTCCGCATCGTCCGGCGGCCCCGGTTCGAGCTCAGCGTGCCCCGCCGGCTGGGCTTCGCGACCTGGCTCGCCCGCGTCCTGCCCGACCCCGCCCGCTACCGGCTGCAACGCGTCCTGGTGCCGAACCAGGTCGCCGCGGTCGCCGGCGGCACCACCCGCAGCGCGTACGAGGACCGCGCGCTCACCGGAACCGACGAGGAGACCCGATGACGGCGACCGCCACGCCCACCGTCCGCCCGATCCCCGAGTTCGAGGGCGTGCACGACGTCTGGCCCCGCGGCGGCCGCCTGGAAGCGGTGCGCGAGGCGGCCGCCCGTTACCGGGATCGCTTCCTCGCCCAGGGCACGATCCGGGCGATCCGCAGCATCGACATCGCCGCCGCCCCATACCCGTCGCGGTACGCGTTCCAGGGCTACAACCTGTCCCTCAACCCGATGATCTCCATCATCAACCGGATGTTCGTGATCCAGTTCGAGGGCTTCGACGGGGAGCTCAAGACCCTGGTGTGGGAGCCGACGGTGGCGGCCGGGTCGGCCGAGGCGCCGTTCTACGCGAAGTTGCAGCGGCTCGCGGGCGACTTCCTCGCCGACAAGGTCTTCGCCAAGTACTACAACGACCCCGACGAGGTGCTGCCGCGGCTGGGGCTGCGCAACTCCGACGTGGACTACGTCAGCTTCGACCACCTGCACGTCCAGGACGTGCGCATGATCATGGGCAGCGAGCGGGTCATCCCCGGTGAGCGGGAGCCCCGCGCGCCGCTGTTCCCCGGCGCGAAGCTGCTGGTGCACCGCAAGGAACTCGCCACCCTCGAATCCCCGCACCCCATGCAGTGGGCGTGGTACGTCGACGGCGGCATGGACGGCGTGCCCGCCGAACGCCTCGAAGTGCTCGACGGCGACGTGGAGCTCGGCGTCGGCGTCAGCCTGCTGTGGACGCCCGGGCACACCGACGGCAACCACTCGCTGGTGGTCAACACGCCCGACGGGGTATGGGTGTCCTCCGAGAACGGGATGGCCGCCGACAGCTGGCAGCCCGAGCTCTCCAAGATCCCGGGGGTGAAGCAGCAGGCCCGGTTCTTCAACCGGGAAGTGGTGCTCAACGCCAACACGCTGGAGGACTCGTTGGACCAGTACGACTCGATGGTCAAGGAGAAGACCATGGCCTCCCGGTCGTCCCGCGACGCGCGCTGGCTGCAGATCATCCCGTCCTCGGAATGCGCCGACTGGAAGCGGCAGTGGCCGGTGGTGCCCACCTTCACCCACGGCGGGCTGGACTACGGGGAGATCTCCACGCGGCGGGCCTGAGCGGTCGCTCCCGGCCTCCGCCGCCCGTGCTGCCCTGCCGGGGCGGCGGAACCTCGCAGCCGGTCCGGGAACCTGCCCGGCGTCGTGTCGTTCGTCCTGCCGGCGGCGACAACCGCTGAGGGTTCCGCCACCCGAGCACCAGCGACACGAGTGGGAAGGCGGGCGGTGAGGTTCCGCCACCCGAATCCCGAGTATCGGGAGCGGAGGCGTCACCCGGCCTGGGTGTTGTCCTTCTGGCTGCCCCAGCCGTGCCAGCGGTCGATCTCGACCACGGCGGTGACCCGGGAGCGCTCCCGGTCGGGGTAGGGGCTGCCGAGGTAGTGCTGGGCGAGCCGGTCGATGTCCACCAGACCGGGGTCGTCGCGCAGCTCGGTGACCCGGCCGATCAGGGTGACGTGCGTGTACCAGTCCGCGGCGTCGAGCACCGTCAGCGAGACCCGCGGGTCCCGGCGGAGGTGGCCGAGCCGTTTGCGCCCCTCGTCCATGTTCACCAGCACCACGCCGTCGTCCCACAGGTACCAGGTGGCGGCGGAGACGGGCTGCCCGTCGGAGCGCAGGGTGGTGATCGTCGACGGGTTCGGCTTGCGCAGCAAGGCGATCGTGTCGTCGGGGAGCGGTGGCGTGGACATGCGGGTCCTCCCTGTTCCGTCGGTCGGTGCGGCCCCCGCCAACCTACCGGCGCGGCCCCCCCGCCGCCCGGACCGCCGGCGGTCCACTGTGGAGCGACCATCGCCGCCGCACCGTTCGGGGTGGCGGCGATCGTCGCCGCGCTAGCCGATCGGGCAGGTGTCCCGGTACTCGGCGATCTCCGGTCCGCTCGGTGGCGGGCAGAGGAACCGCTCGTAGCGGGTGTCCTCGTCGAGGAAGCGCTTGAGCCAGGCGATGCCCGTCTTCGCGATCGTGGTGTTCGCGGTGTTCGGCGCGAGGTGCCCGGCCCCGGCCAGTTCGAGGTAGGCCTTGTCCGGTTCACCGGGCAGGCTCTCGTAGAACGGTTCCGCGTGCGAGCGGACCGGCGCCACCGAGTCCCGCTCCGCGCCGATGATCAGCGTCGGGGTCCGCACGCCGGACCAGTCCTTCCTGGTGTGCCACGGGGTGAGCGGGATCGCGGCCCGCAGGTCCGGGTCGGCGACGACGGCCTCCAGCGAGCCGCCGCCGCCCATCGAGTGGCCGACGACGCCGAGGCGGTCGGCGTCCACGCGGTCCCGCACGGCCGAGTCCGCGGTCAGGTGGTCGAGCGCGGCGAGCAGCTGGCGCCCGCGCGAATCCGGCTGGTCGGTGGGCGTGAGGGTGTCGATGGTGAACACCACGAAGCCCTGCGAGGCCAGCCGCGGCCCGTACCAGGCCATCGAGGACTGGTCGCCGGTGTAGCCGGGGGAGACGGCCACGGCGCCGAAGGTGCCTTCGGAGGTGTCGGTCGGGTAGTAGATCGTGCCGCCGCCGAAGCCGTCGACGGCGCCGCGCGGCACCACGTCCCGCGCGATGTCGAACGGGCCCAGCGGCGCCGCCAGGCTCTCGTCGGTCGGGTCGGGTCCGCGCTGGAAGGAGTCGTCCGCGGCTCGGGCCACCGGTGACCCGCCCGCCAGCAGGCCGAGCATCGCCGCCAGGGCGATCAGCGTCCGGCGGCCGCGGTGCGGCGGGGGAGGCGTTGCGGTCATGAACCACGCCTTTCTCGAAGCGGATCGGGGTCGCGGGCACCCGGGAGGGGCGTGCCCGATTGATCACTTTCGGAGGATCTTGCCGGATTCGCGTGGCGTCAAGAAAACGTTTTCACCCTCCGGATCTCGCTTTCTCGTTGCTGACATCGATGTCCAGGGTGAATCGAGAAAGCGTTGACATCGATGACAACGAGGCGGTTTCGTGTCCCCAGCCGGCGACGAGGCCGGCGCTCAGCGGCAGAAGGAGCGTGCCGAGGTGGACTTCGCAGCGACCGAAGCGGTCGTCGGCATCGACGTGGGCAGCACCGAGATCAAGGTGCTGGTCGCCGATCGGGCCGGCGTCGTGCTGAGTCTCCGGCGCACCCCGACGCAGTGGCACCGCACCGCGGACGGGCACAGCGAACTGCCCGCCGGCCTGCTGCTGGACCGGGTGCTGTCCGCGATGACCGACGCGGTGCAGGTGGCCGAGCGCTCCGCCGGAGCGCTGCGCGTCGTCTCCGCCGCGATCACCGGGATGGCCGAGTCCGGGGTGCTGCTCGACCGCGGCGGCGAGCCGATGCACCCGGTGATCGCCTGGTTCGACCAGCGCGGCGGCGCCGAACTCGCCGCGCTGCCCGCGGACCTGGCGGGCGAGTTCAGCGCGCACACCGGGCTGCCGCTGAGCCCGCTGTGCTCCTTCGCCAAGCTCGGCTGGCTCGTCGGGCGCGGACTTCCGCCGCAGCGGGCCGGAACCTGGCTCAACGTCCCCGAATTCGTCGCGCACGCGCTCGGCGGGCGGCCCGTCACCGAGCCCTCGCTGGCCTCCCGCACCGGCCTGCTGGACCAGGCGACCGAGCGGCCGTGGGACCCGGCGCTGGAACACCTGGCACTGCCCGCCGCGGTGCTGCCACCGCTCACCACCGCCGGAACGCCGATCGGCACCGTCGATCACCCCGGCGTGCCGGACGCGGTGCGCGGCGCGGTGCTCACCGTCGCCGGGCACGACCACCCGGTCGCCTCGGTCGCCAGCGGCGTGTGGCACGGCGAGCACCTGTTCGACTCCTGCGGCACCTCCGAGGCGCTGCTGCGGGTGGCCTCCGCGCCGCTGCGCCACGAGCAGCGGCGGCGGCTCACCGCGCAGGGCGTCGCGCAGGGCCTGCACGTGCTGCCCGGCCGCCGCCTGCTGCTCGGCGGCACCCGGGGCGGGCTGCTGCTCGACCAGGTCCTCGCGCTGCTGGGCCGCAAGGACCAACCCGCCAGGGCCGAACTCGACCGCGACTGGCTCGCCCGCGGCCCCGAACCCGGTTCGGTGCGGATCTCCGGCGCGCACGCCCGCAGCGAGCACGTCGACGTGCGCCTCGGCGGGGACGACGCCACCCCGCTGGACGTCTGGTCCGCCGCCCTCGCCCACGCCATGGCCGAGACCGACGCGGTCATCGCGCTGATGGCCGCCGAAGCCGGACCGCACGAACACGTCACCGCCGCCGGCGGCTGGACCCGGATGGGCAGCTTCCGCGCGGTGAAGGAACGCAGCCTCCCGGCGGTCCGCTACGCGCGGATCGACCAGCCCAGCGCCTACGGCGCCGCCATCTTCGCCGCCCGCGCCGCCGCGCACGGCGACGGCGATACCGCGCTGTCCGCAGTGGACATCGCGCGTCGGTTCACCGAGCACACCCTCGACCCCATCGGAGCAGAACTATGACCGCGGCACTCGCCGACATCGCCCAGTCCGACGGCACCTTCGCCATCGTCGCCCTCGACCAGCGCAACACCCTGCGCCGCATGTTCACCGCGGCGGGCCAGCCCATCGACGACGACCTGCTGCGCGCGTTCAAGGGCGACGTCATCGGCGGCCTCTCGCCCAGCGCCAGCGGGCTGCTCGTCGACCCCGACTTCGGCGTCCCGGCCGCCATCGCCGACGGCAACCTCGCCCCCGGCGCCGGACTCGCGGTCGCCGCCGAACCGTCCGATCGCGGCAAGTTCGGCGACGAACCGCTCACCCGGCGCGAACCCGCGCAGGACGCCCGCTGGGTGCGTGACATGGGCGGGCACGCGGTGAAGTTCTTCGTGCAGCTGCGCGCCGACCGGGACCCCGAGCTCGGCGGCCGCGACGTCTCCGCGGAGGCACTGGCCGCCGCCGCCGAGGTCGTGGCGGACTGCCGCACCGCGGGCGTGCCCTCGGTGGTCGAGAACCTCATCTATCCGCTGCCCGGGGAAGGCGAACTGACCCCGGACGCGCGCGCCGACGCGATCATCGAATCCGCCCGCGCCCTCGACGAGCTCAAGCCCGACCTGCTCAAGCTGGAGTACCCCGGCTCGGCCGAAGCCTGCCGCCGGATCGCCGAGGCCGTCAGCGTGCCGTGGGTCGTGCTCTCGGCGGGGGTCGGCTTCGACGAGTTCAAGGACGTGCTGCGGATCTCCTGCGACGAAGGCGGTGCCTCCGGCTTCATCGCCGGCCGTGCGTTCTGGAAGGACGCCGTGCTGCTCGACCAGCCCGACCGGCGCCCGTTCCTCGCCGACACCGCGCGGCGCAGGCTCGACGAGTGCGTCGCCGCGATCCAGGGCCGCGCCACCCCGCACGCCGCAGTCTGACGTCCCCCGGTGGCCGTCCCGCCCGGGCGGCCCCCGCTCTTTCCCGGCAGCGTCGCCGGAGAAACGAGGTACGACCGTGACCACCACGTCATCCGTCCCCGCCCCCGCCCGTTCGCCCGCGGCGGCCGTCACCGGAGCCGCGGTCGTCGCGGCGCTCGGCGGGCTGCTGTTCGGCTACGACACCGGTGTCATCTCGGCCGCCCTGCTCTACATCGCCCCGCAGTTCGCGCTCTCCGAGCTGTGGCAGCAGGTCGTGGTGGCCTCGCTGCTGGTCGGCGCGATCGTCGGCGTCGGGCTCGGCGGCATCATCGCCGACGCGCTGGGCCGCAGGCGCACCCTGTCGATCACCAGCATCGTCTTCACCGCCGGTGCGGTGATCTCCGCTGTGGCGCCGGACCTGGCGACCTTGCTGGGTTCGCGGCTGCTGCTCGGCTTCGCGATCGGCACCGCCTCGCTGTCGGTGCCCGCCTACATCGCCGAGATCGCCCCGCCGGAGAAGCGCGGCAGCCTGGTCTCGATCAACCAGATCATGATCAGCTCCGGCATCCTGCTGTCCTACGTGTCCGGTTTCCTGCTCGCCGAAGCGGGCGCGTGGCGCTGGATGCTCGGCCTGGCGGGCATCCCGTCGCTGCTGATGTTCTTCGGCCTGTTCGGGCTGCCGGAGAGCCCGCGGTGGCTCGTCGCGCGCGGCCGGACCGACGAGGCCCGGGCCGTGCTGCGGCGCATCGTCGGCGCCGACCGCGTCGAGGCGGAGCTGAGCACGCTGTCCGGCGCGGTCACCGCCGAGGACTCGGTGACCTACCGGGACGTGCTCAAGCCCGCGATGCGCCCGGCGATCTACCTCGGCATCGGGGTGGCGGCGGTGAACCAGCTCGTCGGCGTCAACGCCATCACCTACTACGCGCCGACGCTGCTGACCAAGGCCGGGTTCGGGGCGTCCGCGGCGATCCTGTCCTCGGTGGGCATCGGCGTGGCGAACGTGGTGTTCACCCTCGTCGGGCTGCTGCTGGTGGACCGGATCGGGCGGCGGCCGCTGCTGCTGGTCGGCCTCGGCGGCGTGGTGGCCTCGCTGGTCGGCATCGGGCTGCTGTACGCGGTCACCGACCTCAGCGGTGGCTGGGGCGTCGTGCTGGTCGCCCTGCTGATCACCTACGAGGCGATGTTCTCGGCGAGCATCGGGCTGGCGATGTGGCTGATCAACAGCGAGATCTTCCCGACCGCGCTGCGCGGGAAGGCGGGCAGCTTCGGGATGTTCACGCACTGGGGCCTGAACCTGATCATCTCGCTGACGGTGCTCAGCGCGTTCGAGGCGTTCACGCCCAGCGGGTTGTTCTGGCTCTACGCGGTGTTCGGCCTGATCGGCTTCTGGTACCTGAAGAAGTACCTGCCGGAGACCCGCGGCCGCACCCTGGAAGAGGTCGAGGCCGTGCTGCGGGCCAGGGCGCGGCGATGAGCCCGCTCGCCCTGTTCGTCTGCGGCGCCCCCGGGGGGGGGCCGGGCCCCCCCCCCCGGGGGGGGGCCCGCCCCGGGGGGGGCGGGGGGGGGGGGCGGGGCGGGGGGGGGGGGCGCCCCCCCCGCCCCCGGGGGGGGCGGGCCCCCCCCGGGCCCCCCCCCCCCCCCGCCGGGGGGGGGGCCCCCCCGGCCGGTGGGGCGCGGCGCTGCTGGACCTGGACGTGCTGACCGGGCCGCTGACCGCCCTGCTCGGCGAGATCAGCGGCAGCGTCACCCCCGACAGCCCGTGGATGCGGGAGCACGCCCGCGCCGCCCGCTACGAATCGCTGCTGGGGACCGCGCTGGACACGGTGCGCACCGGCACGTCGGCGGTGCTCGTCGCCCCGTTCACCGCCGAACGCACCGACCCGGCCGCGTGGGAGGCGGTCGCCGACCGGTTCCGCGCCGCCGGTGCCGAACCCGTGCTGGTGTGGGTCGACTGCCCGCCCGAGGTGGCGCTGCGGCGGATGCGCGCACGCGCCGCCGCCCGGGACGCGGCCAAGCTCGCCGACCCCGCGCAGGTCCGGGCCGCGCGCGCGGACCCGCCGCGCACGCCCCACGTTAGAGTGGACGCGACCCGGCCGATCGCGGCGCAGCTCACCGAGCTGGACCGCGGCCTGACGGAAAGGAACTCGGCGTGCCAGCAGGCGACGTCACGCTCTACGACGTGGCCACCGCGGCCGGAGTGAGCCCCAAGACCGTCTCCCGCGTGATCAACGGCGCGGCCGGGGTCTCGGCGAGCACCCGCGATCAGGTGCAGGCCGTCATCGAAGAGCTGAACTACCGCCCCAACTTCCACGCCCGCTCGCTGCGCGTCGGCCGGGACGAGGCGATCGGCGTGGTGCTGGAATCCCTCTCCGACCCGTTCTTCGCCGAGATGGCCAGCGTCATCGAGCGGTGCGCGCTGGAACGCGGGCACGCGGTGCTCGTCTCCAGCGTCGGCGGCGACCCGGACCGGGAGCACGCGCTGGTGGAGAGCCTGCTGCAGCGCCAGGTCTCCGGGCTGATCATGGTGCCGGTGAGCCGCGACCAGAGCTACCTGCGCGCCGTCGCCGGCACCACGCCGGTCGTGTTCGCCGACCGACCGGCGCGACCGGCCGCCGGGCTGGGCACCACGGTGCTCGGCGACGACTTCGGTGCCGCCGAGGCGGCCACCCGGCACCTGCTGCACTCCGGGCACACCCGGATCGCGCTCATCGGCGACCGGCCCGACGTCTACACCACCGGTGAACGCATCCGCGGTTACCGCAGCGCGATGGAGAGCTCCCGCGTCGGCGTGGACGAGACCCTGGTCAAGACCGGCCTGTCCAGCGCCGCCGAAGCGCGCAGCGCGCTGGACGAGCTGCTGCGCTCCGCCGCACCGCCGACCGCGGTGCTGTCCTCCAACGCCCGCTGCTCGCTGGGCGTGGTGCCGGCGCTGCACGCGCGCGGGCGCACCGACATCGCGTTCATCAGCTTCGGCGACTTCCCGATGGCCGATTCGCTGTACCCGGCGGTGTCCGTCGTGGACCAGTCGCCGGAGGTCGTCGCCCGCACCGCCACCGAGGAGCTTTTCAAGCAGCTCGACGGCACCGCGGGCACCGGCGCCACGCTGACCCTCCCGCTGCGGCTGACCGCCCGCGGCTCCGGCGAGATCCCGCTCTCGGCGGTGGGGCGGTAGTCGGGCCGGGTGACGGCGCGGTGCGGTCGAGCCTCGTCGCCCGGTTGCCCGTCCTTCGCCGCCGTCACGGAGGTGATCGGTCGGGGGAGGCGACCGTCGATCAGGACAGCAATTTGCTGTTCCGGATGCGCGGGCGGATCGCCAGCAACGCCCCGCTCGCATCCATGTGCACGAGGCCGGTCTTCCCCCACTCGATGTGGGCCTTCTTCGCGTTGCGACGCCAGGCCGCCAGCGCGGCCGGGATGCCCGCCTCGTGGTCGTCGATGAGCCCGTCGCTCAAGCGCTGGTACTGATCGGCGAGCAGCGCCGAGTACACCTCCACCCGTTCACCGTTGAGCCGGAACACCTGATCCGTTCCCACGAACGGCATGCCGCCAAGCGTGATGCGGGCATCGCCCTGCATCCCGGGAACCGAGGCGGAGGCGGTCGTTCCGAGCCGCGTGTGCTGGCGTTCGGTCAGCAGGTCTCGGGCCGCCGCCCGGTTGCCCGCGAAGGTGAGCAGGGATGCTGCACTGGTCCGGAGCAGGAGGCGAGCGAGCCAATCGTGCCGGTCGTCCCGAACCGCGAACCCCTGTCGCTGGGTTCGTTCGCCGTTCACGGTCGTGGTGATCAAGGGGAGGATGGCGTCGTCCTCCGCGGGGACGGACGGGTCCGGAACCGTGAGCACGCCGTTGCCTTCGGCGGCCAGCAGCCGGATTCCGATGCCGTCGCGGCGCAGCCAAGTGGCGGTCATCAGACCGGGGAAGGGGGCTCCGCGCAGATCGGATTCGCCGAGGACCAGGCCGTGCACGCGGCGGGCGGACTGCGCGAGGGCGGTCGGCGTGGGATCGGTCTTGTTGTGCGACCCCCGGGCATCGATGGCGATGACGCGGACCGGCGCACCGGGTTTGCGCCCGACCAGCAGGTGGTTCGGCCTCGTCGCGCTCGTGCCCGCGGCCGGTCTGTCGGTGCCCGAACCGCAGAACGCCGTCAACACCAGTTCGGAGTCGAGGGCGTCGAACCGGTATCCGGGGAACTGCTCCCGCAAGATCTGCTGGGCGGCCGCCAGGCCGAACGCGGTCCCGAGGTCGCGAGCTTGAGCCCCCTTCCGGTGGTAGTTCAGGTCGTTTCCGTTGCTGCTCAGCTGCATCTCGTCCTGCGCCGTCGAATCGAGCGCCGTGACGTAGCGGAGGCAGTCCCAGTGTTGTGCCACCGCGCGAGCGGAGCCCTGCCCGGCGAGCGCGACGGTTCGGGCGAACGTGTGCAGCACTTGCCAGGGCGTGAGCTCCACGTGGTGGCCGTGCTGCACCGGGACGAGTGCCCTCGGCCGGGCGTGCGGTTCGCGGCCCTTCTTGATGAGGTCTTGATCGAGCTTGCTGGCGCGATTGCTCGCCCGGTTGCTGAGGGACGACGTCGACTCGAGCATGACGTCCGCTTTCCGGCCTAGTTTCTTGAGCGCGACGTGTGCCTTCACGCACCCTCCACAACATCGTGATCAGCAGGACCGCACCCAACTCACCACACCGCCCGCCCCGTTGTCGGCGTCCGTTCGGTTGACGTTCGGAGCAGTGGTTTCCGCAGGTGAGCGGTCCTCCGATCGGCGCAGGGTTGCTGCATCCGGGACGGTCGCGGCACGCCGCGGTAGCGCACCGCGAGGGGCCGGTGCGCCGGAAGCAGGACGGTGGTTCAGCCGCCGAGGTGGGGGAGGACGAGTTCGCGGTAGCGGGCGGTCATGGTGGCGAGGACGTGGTCGCCGGGGGTGGCCCAGACGTCGGCGTTGAAGATCTCCACCTCGACGTCGCCGGAGTAGCCGGTGGCGGCGACGAGCCGGGTGAGCTCCGCGAAGTCGATCACGCCGTCGCCCATCATGCCGCGGGACAGCAGCGGATCCGGCGCGATCGGGAGCAGGAAGTCGCACACCTGGTAGGCGGCGATGCGGCCTTCGCGCCCGGCGCGGGCGATGCTCACCGCCAGCCGCGGGTCCCAGAACACGTGGAAGCAGTCCACCACGACGGCGACCGCGTCCGCCGGGTGCGGTGCCGCCAGGTCCAGCGCCTGCTCCAGGGTGGAGAGCACGGCCCGGTCGGCGGCGTACATCGGGTGCAGCGCCTCCAGCGCCAGCCGCACCCCGTGCTCGCGGGCGACCGGGACCAGCTCGGCGATCCGGTCCGCGACCCGCGCCCGCGCGTCCGCGAGCCCGCGTTCCCCGGCCGGGACTCCGCCGACCACGACGACCAGCACGTCGGTGCCGAGCGCGGCGGCCTCGGCGATCGCGGCCCGGTTGTCGGCCAGCGCCGCGCGCGCCCCGGCCGGGTCTGCGGCGGTGAGGAAACCGCCTCGGCACAGGCTGGAGACCCGCAAACCCGCGTCCCGCACGACCTTCGCGGCGCTCGCCACTCCCACTTCGGCGACGCGGTCGCGCCACAGCCCCACGGCGGGCAGTCCGGCGCGGGCCGCGCCGTCCACCGCCTCGCGCAGCGTCCACCGCTTCGTCGTCGCCGTGTTCAGCGACAGCCGGGACGGCTCGGTCACGCCACCACCCCGCTCACCAGCAGGAAGGACCGCATCCGCGCGGCCGCCAGGTCCGGGTCGGCCAGCAGGCCCGCCCGGTCGGCGAGCCGGAACACCTCCGCCAGGTGCGGGACCGAGCGGCCCGCGTGCAGCCCGCCGGCCATCGCGAAGCCCGGCTGGTGCCCGTTGAGCCAGGACAGGAACGCGATCCCGGTCTTGTAGTGGAACGTCGGACGCTCGAACACCGCGCGCGCCAACGGTTCCGTGCCGTCCAGGATGGACCTCGCGGTGCTCGGGTCGTCCCGGTCGAGGGCTTGGATCGCGGCCGAGGCGGCCGGGTGGATCGCCGCGAAGATTCCCAGCAGCGCGTCCGAGTGCCCGGTGTCGTCGCCGACGACGAGCCCCGAGTAGTGGAAGTCGTCCCCGGTGTAGAGGCGCACCCCCGGCGGCAGCGCCCGGCGCAGCGCGACCTCGTGCTCGGCGTCGAGCAGCGAGACCTTCACCCCGTCCACCTTCTCCGGCCGCTCCCGGACGATCCGCAGGAACGCCTCGGTCGCCGCCGCCACGTCCGAGCCGCCCCAGTACCCGGCCAGCAGCGGATCGAACATCGGTCCCAGCCAGTGCAGGATCACCGGCGCGTCGGCTTCGGCCAGCAGCGTGCCGTAGACCTCGGCGTAGTCGTCGGCCGAGCGCGCCACCGCGGCCAGCGCGCGGGAGGCCATCACGATCGCCACGGCACCGCTGCCCGTCACGAGCGCCAGCTGCTCCCGGTAGGCGCGCAGCACCACGTCGAGCCCGGCCCGCCCGGACGGCAGCACGGTGAGGTCGAGCTGGTCGGTGCCGGCGCCGGCCGCGATCGCACCGCCGCAGGACCGCGCCTCCGCCGTGGACCGGCGCACCAGTTCGGCCGCCTGCGCCCAGCCGACGCCCGCGCCGCGCTGCGCGGTGTCCATCGCCTCGGCGACCCCGAGCCCGCTCGCCCAGATCCGGTGCCGGGCCGCCAGCGTCGCCTCCCAGTCGACGTCGGCGGGGGCGCCGGGCACGTTCTCGCCCAGCACCCGAGGTACCACGTGCGCGGCCGCGTACGCGACGCGGGAGCGCAGCGGGCCGTCCGGTCTCGGCCAGTCCCGCGGCGCGCCGAGCTCGTGCTCGACCAGTCGTCCGTCCGCGTTCGGCAGCGCCAGCGCGGTCACAGGACCACCTCGTCGAGCTCGACGCGGCGGCCTTCGCGGGAGGACGCCAACCCGGCCTCGGCGAGCCGCAACCCGCGCACCCCGGCCAGGAAGTCGTACGGGTGCTCGCCGTCGTCGTGCAGGTGGCGGACGAACTGCTCCCACTGCGCCCGGAAACCGTTGGTGGGCCGGCCGTCGTCGGGCACCTCCGGCCACTGCTCGCGGAACGGCGTCGCCTCCACCAGGTCCGGGTTCCACACCGGGGCGGGGGTGTGCGCGCGGTGCTGCGCGCGGCAGCGGTGCAGCCCGGCGACCGCGCTGCCGTGCGTGCCGTCGACGTGGAACTCGACCAGCTCGTCGCGGTGCACCCGCGTCGCCCACGAGGAGTTCAGCTGCGCCACGACACCACCGGTGAGTTCGAAGGTGGCGTAGGCGGCGTCGTCGGCGGTAGCGGCGTAGCCGCGTCCCTGCTCGTCCCAGCGCCGCGGGATGTGCGTGACGACCCGGGCGGTGACCGCCTCGACCCGGCCGAACAGGTTCTCCAGCAGGTAGTTCCAGTGCGGGAACATGTCGGTGGTGATGCCGCCGCCGTCCTCGGCGCGGTAGTTCCAGCTCGGCCGTTGCGCCGGGCGCAGGTCGCCCTCGAACACCCAGTAGCCGAACTCGCCGCGCACGGACAGGATCCGCCCGAAGAACCCGGATTCCACCAGCCGCCGCAGCTTCAGCAGGCCCGGCAGGTAGAGCTTGTCGTGCACCACTCCGGCGCGGATGCCCGCGTCGCGCGCCGCGCGGGCGAGCCGCAGCGCGCCGGGGACGTCCGCGGCGATGGGCTTCTCGGTGTAGACGTGCTTGCCGGCGGCGATCGCCCTGGTGATGGCCGCTTCGCGCGCGGAGGTGACCTGCGCGTCGAAGTAGAGCCGGTCGTCGTCCTCGGACAGCGCGGTGTCCAGATCCGTCGTCCAGCGGTCCAGGTCGTGGCGCGCGGCGAGCTCGGCGAGCTTCGCCGGATCGCGGCCGACGAGGATCGGGTCGAGCCGCACCCGGGTGCCGTCGGAGAGCGGCACCCCGCCTTGCTCTCGGAGGTCGAGGATCGACCGGACCAGGTGCTGCCGGTATCCCATCCTGCCGGTGACGCCGTTCATCACGACGCCCAGCCTTCGCTCGGTCATGCGGTACCGCCCCTCTGGAAAGCGCTTACCGGAACGGTAAGCGCAACAGGGGGTCCGGAACAAGACACATTGGAAAGCGCTTCCCGTGGCTGCCCGCCGACTGCCCCGGGCGGGCGGGCCACGGCGCTCCCGGCCCGATGGTCCGCGCGGTCGCCGGTGTCGCCGATGCCGCAGGTGGGCCACCGCCTGGTTCGCGGGACCGGACGAACGGGACACCCGTCCGACGCGCCCGGCCCGAGGGTCCGCCCGGTCGCCGCACGGACCACGGGCGAGCGGCCGGTCTGTCAGATGGCGCCGGGCGGATCCGTCGCGCGCCTGGCGCGGGTGCGCGGACCACGAACGGCGTCCGCTCGTCGTGGGTGCGCGGGCCGCTCGCCAGGCCGGGCCAACGGGCGCTCACCCGGCGTGGGCGCTCAAGTGGCTGCCCTCCACCGGGGAGGCGGGTGCGCCTCGGCGGCCGGTCAGCGCCCGGGAGTGCTCTCGCGGAGCACGACCTCGCCGCGCACCTTGCGGCGGCGGGCCTTCTCCGCGTCCTCGCCCAGCACCAGGTCCAGCGCCATCCGGCCCATCTCCGCCAGCGGCAGCCGGACCGTGGTCAACCCGGGGGTGACGTCGCGCAACGTCGAGATGTCGTCGAACCCGGCCACCGCGACGTCCTGCGGCACCCGCACGCCGCGCTCCCGGCAGGCCGCCATCGCGCCCAGCGCCATCAGGTCGTTGATCGCGAACACGACGTCGACGTCCGGGTGCTCGTCCAGCACCCGGTGCATCGCCCGGGAACCCCCGTCGCGGCTGAACTCCTCGGCCGCGCACACCGGCTCCCCGCTCGCCGATCTCCGCCACCAGGTGAGGAAACCGTCCCGCCGGTCCCGCGAGACCAGCAGCCGCTCCGGCCCGGTGAGCACCGCGGGCCGCCGGTAGCCGAGTTCGGCGAGCCGCGCCGCCAGGTCCTGGGCGCCGCGCCGGTTGTCCACCACCACGGTGTCCACCGGCAGCCGCGGTTCGCTGATCGCGGCGACCCGGCCTCCGGCCGCGGTGAACGGCTCCACGTGCGCGGCGAGTTCCCGCAGGTGGGCCCGGTCGTTGATCCGGCTGCCCGCCAGCACGATCGCCCGGCCGCGCTGGCGGCGCAGCGCGGCCAGCAGCTCCAGCTCCCGCTCGGGCCTGCCGCCGGTGCTGCACAGCATCACCAGCAGCCCGTGCTCCTCGGCGGCGGTGGCCAGCCCGGCGGCGATGGTGGAGAAGTAGGGGTCGGCGATGTCGTTGACCAGCAGCCCCACCAGGTCCGTGGAGCCCTTGGCCATCGACTGCGCCTGCGCGTTCGGGGTGTAGCCGAGCCGCGCGGCGGCGGCCAGCGTCCGGTCGTGCAGCTCGGCCCGCACGACCCGCTCGCTGCCGTTGAGGGCGCGGGAGGCCGTGGCGAGGGAGACCCCCGCTTCCTTGGCGACGTCGGTCAAGGTCGCTGCTCGTGCGGCCACCAGGCATCGCTCCTTCCCGGGAATGCGTATTCCGAGGATAGCGCCCGGTACGTCCGGTGGGGGACCGCGCTGCGCCGGGCGCGCGTCCCAGGTGGACCGGAGGCCGGTTCGGGGCGGTAGTTTCGCCGCCATGCCGCTGCCGCAGGACTACCTCGACCAGTTCACCGAGAGCGCCGGATACCTGGACTTCGCCCGGTTCGGCCCGCCCTCGCGCGCGGTGCGCGAGGCCTCGGCGCGGCTGCTGGAGCGGGCCGCCACCGCTGATCATTCCACAGTGGACGACCTGATGCGGGCGGACGCCGATGCCCGCTCCCGCGCCGGTCGGCTGTGCGGGATCTCCGCCGAGCAGGTGGTCCTGCAGCCCAACACGAGCACCGCGCTGTTCCAGGCGGCCTTCGCCACCGGGGGAGTGGTGCTGGTCTCCGACGGCGAGTTCCCGGCGAACACCTACCCGTGGTCCCGGGCCGCGGAGGCCGGGCGCGTCGAGGTGCGCCGGCTGCGCCCACCGGACGGGCTGGTCACTCCGGAGGTGGTGCGCGCCGGGCTCGACGCCGAGGTCACCACCGTCGCGGTGAGCGCGGTGGATTTCCGCACCGGCCACCGGGCCGACCTCGCCGGGATCCGCGAGGTGATCGGGGACCGGCTGCTGGTGGTCGACGGCATCCAGGCGTTCGGCGTGGTCGAGGCGGACTGGGCGACGGCGGACGTGCTCGTCGCGGGCGGGCAGAAGTGGCTGCGCGCCGGGTGGGGGACCGGGTTCGCCGCGCTCGCGCTGCGCGCGCTGGACCGGCACCGCCCGCTGCTGTCCGGCTGGACCGGCGCGCGGGATCCGGGGCGGTTCGACGGGGAGGTGCGGGAACCGGTGCCGGGCGCCGAGTCCTGGTCTCTCACGAACCTGAGCCCGGTGTCGGCCGGAGCGCTGGCCGCCGCCCTCGACCTGGTGGAGCGGGCCGGGGTCGCGCGGATCGAGGCCCGCATCGCCGAGCGCGTCGGCGAGCTCGCGGAGGCGCGTTCCTCCGCGGGCGCGCCGATCACCTCGGCGGCGCCGCCGCGCAGCGGGATCCTCACCTTCGACGTGCCCGGCCGCCCGGCCCGCGAGGTCGCCGCGGACCTGGCCGCCGCGGGCATCGCCGCCACCGGCCGGGCGGAGCACGTCCGCCTCTCCCCGCACGCCTCCACTTCCGCGGACGCGGTGCGGCAGGTCGCGGCGGTGTTGCGCGGGCGCTGACCCGAGGCGCCTTCCCGCAAAAGTCAGACGTTTCGCATCGCTGGTTCAGGCGCCGTACGGGTTATCGTTCGGCGCCGCTTCGGCTTGTGCCCGTTGCGATGGTCGGCCGCGTCGATCCGGGCGATCGGTCCGATCAGGTACGGCAGACGACGGCACTAGCAAATGTCAGATGTATTGCTTCCGCGGTCGGTGAGCCAGCATACTTCGGCCCGGCCGGGGTGAAGCAGCTCGCACTCCGGGCTCGCGGGGTCGGCCCGCACCACGCGATGGTGCCGATGGCCGAGGCCGACACGATCGGCGCCCACCTGCCGACTGCGACGTGAGGAGAGGTGCCGTGGGAGCGGTTCGAGATCGGGTGCGGGCGGGGCTGGACCGGGCGGCGGCAGAGAACCCGCGGCTGCGCGCGCTGATCAGCACCAGGGACGAGGCGGCGCTGCGCGAAGCCGACGAGCTGGACGCCGCCGGCGGCGAACCCGGCCCGCTGCACGGGCTCACCACCACGATCAAGGACAACATCGACGTGGCCGGCGTGCCGACCACCGCGGGCACCCGGCACCACGCCACCGGCCCGGCCGCGGCCGACGCGACGGTGACCCGGCTGCTGCGCGCCGCGGGCGCGGTCGTGCTCGGCAAGGCCAACCTCGCCGAGTTCGCGCTGGGCGTGGTCGGGCGCAACGCGACCTTCGGCGACTGCCGCAACGCGCTCGACGAGTCGCGGATCTCCGGCGGCTCCAGCAGCGGTTCCGCGGTGTCGGTGGCGGCCGGGATGTGCGCGGCCTCGCTGGGCACCGACACCGGCGGCTCCGGCCGGGTCCCGGCCGCCGTCAACGGGATCGTCGGGGTGCGGCCCACCCTGGGGCGGGTCTCGGGCGCGGGCGTGTTCCCGGTGAGCACCTCCTTCGACACCGTCACCCCGATCGCCCGCGACGTGCGCACCGCCGCGGCGGTGCTCGCGGTCCTCGACGCCTGGGACCCGGCCGACCCGAGCTCGGTGCGCGCCGAGCGGGTCCCGGTGCGGTCCGCGCTGGCCGACGGCGCGGCCGGGCTGCGGGTGGGGGTGCCGGTGAACTTCTTCTTCGACGACGTGGATCCGGGCGTCGCCGCGGTCGTCCGGACCGCGATCCGCTCGCTCGGCCGCGCCTGCGGGCCGGTGCGGGAGGTGCGGGTGCCGGGCGCGGAACTCGCCCAGCAGCGGATGCTCGACGTGCTGTACCCGGAGGCCGCCGCCGTGCACGCCGACCGGGTGCGGGACCGGCCGGGGACGATCGATCCCGACGTGCTGCGCCGGATCCGCCTCGGCCACGACGTGCCGCCGGAGCGCCGCGAGCGGAGCCGGGAGTGGCGCCGCGACTTCCAGCGCGGCGTGCACGCGCTGTTCGCGGACGTCGACGTGCTGGTCACGCCGACGATCCCGGTGGACGTGCCGCGACGGGACGCCGTCGACCTCGCCGACTCCACCCGCTCCATCGCGCGGTTCACCTACGCGTGGTCGATGTACGGCGGGCCCGCGGTCAGCGTGCCGTGCGGCGTGCACCCGGGATCGGGCATGCCGGTCGGGCTCCAGCTGACCGCGGCGCCGTGGTGCGACCACCTCGCGCTGCGCGCCGCCCTGGTCGCCGAGGAGTGCCTCGCGCCCTGACCACCGCCGGTGGACGGCCCACCCGGCCGGTGCGGCGGTCCGTCCGCCCGGTCAGCGGGAGTGGGCGCGGAGCCGGTCGAACTCCTCCTTCGGCAGCGGCCGGGCGTCCTTCGCCCCCAGGTCGGCCAGCGGGATGCGGTGCGTCTCCCGCGCCGACCAGGCCGCCACCGCGCCGAGGACGGTGATGCCGAAGCACAGCGACCCCACCACGAGCGGGACGTTCGCCGACCCGGGAGGGGCGAGCAGCGCGAAGGTGCTCGGCAGGAACGCGGTGATCGCCAGCCCGAGGTTCTGCGCGATGGCGAACCCGGTGACCCGGGTGCGGGCCGGGAACAGCTCCTGGAAGTAGCTCGCGAACGTCGCGTTCCACACCTGGTAGAACACTCCCCACGCCAGGATCGCCAGCACCACCGTCAGCAGCACGTTCCCCTGGCCCACCGACCACAGGTAGGCGTAGGACAACGACCCCGACCCGAGCGAACCGATGATCATCAGCGGCCGGCGGCCGAACCGGTCGGACAGGTTCGCGAACCACGGGATGAACAGCAGCGCCACCAGGTTCGCCACCACCGGGATCCACAGGTAGACGCTCTTGTCCATCTCGATGCCGTACCCGGGCTGGGTGGCGTAGGCGGCGCCGAACACCGACACGACCACGCCGATCACGTTCACCAGCGTCATGCAGGTCGCGCGCAGCACGTCCGCGCCGCTCTCGCGCAGCACCTGCACGATCGGCGCCCGCTGCGGGCGGCGCTGCTGCCTCTCCTCCTCGAACAGGGCGCTCTCGGCGACGCGGCGCCGGATCAGGTATCCGGCGAACACGACGACGGCGCTGAGCAGGAACGGTACCCGCCAGCCCCACGCGTCGAAGGCCTCGTCGCTGAGGAACGCCGACAGCGGCAGGAACATGGCGGCGGCGATGACCTGGCCGGCCTGGGTGCCGTGCAGGCTGAAGCTCGCGTAGTAGCCGCGCCTGCCGAACGGCGCCTGCTCCACGATCATGGCGCTGGCGCCGCTGAGTTCCCCGGCCACCGCGAAGCCCTGCACGAACCGCAGCAGCACCAGCAGCACCGGCGCGAGCATCCCCACCTGGTGGTAGGTGGGCAGCAGCGCGACGGCGAACGTGGACAGGCCCATCAGTAGCATCGCCAGCACGAGCACGTTCTTGCGCCCCCGTCGGTCGCCCCAGTGCCCGAGCACCACGGCGCCGATGGGGCGGGCGACGTAGCCGACCGCGTAGGTGCCCAGCGAGGACACCAGCGCGACGGTGGGGTCGCCTTCGGGGAAGAAGATGGTGGGGAAGACGAGCGCGGCGGCCTGCGCGTAGACGAACCAGTCGTAGTACTCCAGCGCGCTGCCGATCCAGCCGCTGGCCGCCGCCTTCCGCGGCGTGCCGCGGGATTCGGCGGATCTGCCTCCGGTGTCGCTGCTCACGGGTGCCTCCTCGGCGTGCTGCGGTGACGTCGTTGTTCCGTTCAGCGGGGCGCAGGCCGCCATGCGGCCGAACCGGTCGAGGGATCGAGGCGGACGCAGTCTGGGTAAGCGCTTTCCAGATGGAACCGGCAGCGGGATTCGGTGTCAACACCCGGTTTTTCCCGCTGCTCGTCGCGGGCGGTCCACATCGGCAACGATTTCGGAATGCGCTTTCCAGCGGCGTGCCGAGCTCGCTACGATGCGCACCGGTGACGCCCACTCGTGGTGAGGATCGATGACCCGGACGACGACGGTCCTGCTGGCCGGCCTGCACGGGCACGGCCGCTGGCACCTGCGGGAACTGCGGCGGCTGCACGGCACCGGCGTGCGGCTGGCCGGGGTCTGCGACCCGGTGCCGCCGACCGCGGCGGACCGGGAGCTGATCGGTGACGTGCCGGTGGGCGCCGAGCTCGGCCCGCTGCTGGCGCGGGTCCGGCCGGACGTGACGATCGTGTGCACCCCCATCCACACCCACGCCGCGCTCGCCGTGCTGGCCGCCGAATCCGGGTCGCACGTGCTGCTGGAGAAACCGCCCGCGCCGGCGCTCGCCGAGTTCGACCGGCTCGTGGCCGACCTGGCGGGGACCGGGCGGGCTTGCCAGATCGGGTTCCAGAGCCTCGGCTCGCACGCCCTCGCGCACGCCCGCCGGCTGCTCGCCGAGGGCGCCGTCGGCGACGTGCTCGGGATCGGTGCGGCCGGGGCGTGGCGGCGCGACGCCGCCTACTACGCCCGCGCCCGCTGGGCCGGTCGCCGGACCCTGGACGGCATACCGGTCGTCGACGGCGCGCTCACCAACCCGTTCGCGCACGCCACCGCCACCGCGCTCGCCCTCGACGGCGGCGGGGACGAGCCGCCACGCGAATTGGAGGTCCGGTTGCACCGGGCGAACCCCATCGAAGCCGATGACACCTCCGGGCTGCGGATGGTCACCGCGCGCGGCACCACCATCGTCGTCGCGGGCACGCTCTGCGCCGAGGGGGAGGTGGAGCCGCACGTGGTGGTGCACGGCAGCGGCGGCCGCCTCGTCCTCGAATACCGGACCGGCAGGCTGCGGCTCGAATCCGGCGGCGGCGTGCGGGAATCCGAGCACGGCACGACCGGACTGCTGGCCAACCTCGTGGCGCACGTCCGCGACCCGGCGGTCCCGCTGCTGGTCCCGCCCGCGGCCGCCCGGCCGTTCATGCGGGTGCTCGAAGCGGTGCGGCTCGCCCCCGAACCGCGCCCGATCCCGCACCGGATCGACCGCAGCGGGCCGCACCCGCGGTGCGTGGTGCCCGGCGCGGACGCGGCGGTCCTCCGCGCGGCGCACGAGCTCCGGCTGCTGTCCGAAGTGGACTTCACGGAGGTGGCCCGGTGATCGCGGACCTGCGGCTGGGCGGCGCCGTCGTCGCCGAGTACCACGGCGGTGCCGAACTGCCCGCGCACCTCGGCCCGCGCCCGCACCTGCACCCCGTCCGCACCCTGCGCGGCACCGAGGTGACCGCGGTGCGGCCCGCCGACCACCCGTGGCACCTCGGGTTCTCCCTCGCGGCGCAGGACGTGGACGGCTGGAACCTGTGGGGCGGTGCCACCTACCTGCGCGGCCGCGGCTACGTCCACCGCGCCGACCACGGGCGGATCGAGCACCTCGGCTTCGACGCGGTCCGCCCGAACGAGCTCCGGCAACGGCTGCGCTGGTGCGCGCCGGACGGGAGCCCGTTGCTCGACGAGCGGCGCCGGTTGTGGAGCCTTCCCGCGGCGGACGGGTGGGAGCTGGCGGTGCGCACCGAGCTCACCAACCCCACCGGGCGGGACGTGCACATCGGCAGCCCCGCCACGAACGGCCGCTCCGGCGCCGGGTACGGCGGGTTCTTCTGGCGGCTGCCGGGCGATGGCGAGGCGTTCACCGCCGACGCCGCGGGCGAAGCGGAGGTGCACGGCAGCACCGCGCCCTGGCTCGCCTGGGCGGGGCGGGACCACACCCTGGTGTTCGCCGCCGCCGAACCCGACCCGTGGTTCGTGCGCACCCGCGACTACCCGGGCGTCGGGGCGCAGCTGGCGCCCCGGGAGCCCGTGGTCCTCACCCCCGGTGCCGTGCTGGTGCGCGGGCTGCGCGGGCTCGTCGCCGACGGGGAGCTGGACCGCGCCGCCGCGCGGCGGTGGGCCGAGACCGATCCGCGGGAGCGCGTTCCCGGATCGGGATGAGGGGTCGGGTTCCTCGCCGTGTGCGGCGGCGAGGAACCCGTCTCGGGCCGGGCGGCGCGGTGGTCAGCCGGCCCGGAGCGCCGCTTCGGCGGCCGGGACGGCCCGCTCCCGGTCCGCCGGGACCAGGCCGACCCGGGTGCGCCGGTCCAGCAGGTCGGCGACGTCGAGGGCTCCCTCGTTGCGCACGGCGAAGCGGAGTTCGGCGGGCCGGAGGCCCAGGCCCGCGATCGGTTCCAGCAGTCGCGGATCGCCGTCGGCCGCCGCGACCACGGCGGGCGCCTCGGTGCCGTAGCGGGCGACCAGGTCCCGGGGAGCGTCCACTGCGGACAGCCGTGCCGCGGTGGCGGCGCCGATCAGCGGCAGGTTCCGGGTGCGGCAGGGGTTCCGCGCGATCGCGGCGGCGTCCACCGCGTCCTGCGCCATCTTCCGGTAGGTGGTCAGCTTCCCGCCGACCACGCTGGTCACCCCGTCCGGGCCGGTGCGCACCGCGTGCTCGCGGGAGAGGTCCGCGCTGGAGCCCTCCCCGCCGTCCAGCAGCGGGCGCAGCCCCGAGTAGGTGCCCAGCACCTCGTCCCGCCGGATCGGCCGCGCCAGCACCGAGTTCACCGTGTCCAGCAGGAACTCGACCTCCTGCTCGCTCGCGGTGGGCACGTCGGGGATCGGGCCGTGCTGCTCCTCGTCGGTGAGTCCGATGTAGACCCGGCCGTTCCCCGCGGGCAGCGCGAGTGCGAAGCGGTTCGAGGTTCCCGGGACCGGCACCGTCACCCCGGCGCCCAGCCCGCCGAACAGCTCGTCGGAGACCACCAGGTGCGTTCCGCGGCTGGGCCGCAGCCGCAGGCCGGGCGCCACCTCGCCGGCCCACACCCCGGCCGCGTTGATCACGGAGCGGGCGCGCACCGCGATCTCCCCGCCACCGAGCCGGTCCCGCAGCACCGCGCCCTCGCCGGTGACCTGCTCGGCCGCGCAGCGGGTGAGCACCGTCGCGCCGTGCGCGGCGGCCGTGCGCGCGAGCCCGACGACCAGCCGCGCGTCGTCCACCAGCTGCCCGTCCCAGGACAGCAGACCGCCGCGCAACCGGTCGTGGCGGAGGGTGGGCACCATCCGCTTCGTCTCCACGCGGGAGACCCGGCGCGGCGCGGGCAGCGTCGACCCGGCGGTGCCGGAGCCGCGCCGCAGCAGGTCCCCGGCCACGAATCCGGCCCCGACCAGCGCGGCCCGCCCGGCGCCGATCCCGGCGACCAGCGGCAGCAGCTGCGGCAGCGGGCGCACCAGGTGCGGTGCCGTGCGTTCCATCAGCACCCGGCGTTCCACCGCGCTCTCGTAGGCGATGCCGACGTTGCCGGTTGCGAGGTAGCGCAATCCGCCGTGCACCAGCTTCGAGCTCCAGCGGCTGGTGCCGAACGCGAGGTCGTGCTTCTCGGCCAGCACCACGCGCAGCCCGCGGGAGGCGGCGTCCAGCGCGACTCCGGCGCCGGTCACCCCGCCTCCGACGACGAGCAGGTCCACCGAGGGGTTCTCGGCGAGCTCGGACAGTTCGCGGGTGCGGCGGGCGGCGTTCAGCGCGGTCATCGTTGTCACTCCTCGGGGCGCAGGTAGGCGTCGAGCGCGGCGCGCAGCTGCTCGTCGAGCCGGTCCGGTGGCAGCACGTCGGAGACGATGCGGGCGGAGACCACCGCGGACTGCACCTGCAGCAGCACCATCGCGGCGAGCTCGTCCGGATCGCCCGCGCGGATCGAGCCGTCCCGCTGCCCGTGCCGGATGGCGTGGGTGAGGACGTCGAGGATGCGGTGCTGGCTGGTGCCGAGCCGGTCGAACACGTAGGTGATCAGCAGTTCGGGATCGGTCTCCAGGACCTTCACGAACAGCGGGTGGTCGCGCACGGCGGAGGCGGTGCGCACGATCCGCTCGACGCCGTCGGCCCGCGATCCGTCCCCGGCGTCGGCGGGCAGCAGCGCGACGAGTTCGCGGGTGAGCAGGTCGGCCGAGAGCGTCCGCACGTCCGGCCAGCGGCGGTACACCGTCGGCCTGCTCACGCCCGCGCGGCGGGCGATCTCGGCGAGGGTGGTGCGGCGCATCCCGACGGCGAGCACGCATTGCGCGGCGGCGTCCAGGATCGCCTCGTCGTTACGACTTGACGTCATGTGTAAAACTGTAACGCATGACTGAGCTTGAGCACCGCACCCCGGACCTGGCTTGGAACGCCTGGGGCACCGCCGACGCGGCGACCCCGGTGTCCGGCCAGGTGCGCGGCCTGCTGGAGGCGTTCCTCGGCGTCGAGCACCGCGACACGCCCTCGGTGGACCGTTCCGAAGTGCGCCTCGGCGAGACCCGGCTGCCCGCGGAGGCCCGGGCAGCCCTCGCCGGGATCGTCGGCGACGACGCGATCCGCACCGACGACGAGACCCGGCTGCTGCACTCCGGCGGCAAGAGCACGCCCGACCTGCTGCGCCGCCGCGCCGGCGACGCCGGGGCCGCACCGGACGCGGTGGTGCTGCCCGCGGACCACGACCAGGTGTGCGCGGTCCTCGGCCGCTGCGCCGAGCACCGCATCGCGGTGGTCCCGTTCGGCGGTGGCACCAGCGTCGTCGGGGGAGTGGAACCCGAGCGCGGCGGCTTCACCTCGCTGATCTCGCTCGACCTGCGGCGGCTGGACCGGCTGGTGGCCGTCGACGCCGACTCGCGCACCGCGACCCTGCAGGCCGGGCTCCGCGGGCCCGAAGCGGAAGCGCTGCTGGCCGAGCACGGGTTCACCCTCGGGCACTTCCCGCAGAGCTTCGAGCACGCCAGCATCGGCGGCTTCGCCGCCACCCGCTCCTCCGGGCAGGCCTCGGCGGGCTACGGCCGGTTCGACGCCGCGGTGCTGCGGATGCGGGTCGCGACCCCGAGCGGCGAGCTCGACCTGGGCCGGGCGCCGGCTTCGGCGGCCGGACCGGACCTGCGGCAGCTGTTCCTCGGCTCGGAGGGCGCGTTCGGGATCATCACCGAGGTGACCGCCCGGGTGCACCCGCTGCCCGCCGAGGTCGAGTCCGAGGGCTGGTCGTTCCCCGACTTCGACGCGGGCTCGGCGGCGCTGCGACGGCTGGCGCAGGAGGAGGCGCTGCCCACCGTCGCGCGGCTGTCCGACGAGACCGAGACCTGGATCAACCTGTCCGCGGCGCACGACGTCGGAGAGGGCGGCGGCCCCGGCGGCTGCCTGCTGATCACCCGGTACGAGGGCGCGCGGGTGGCGGTGTCCGCGCGGGCGCGGGCGCTGCTGGCCGAGGCCGGTGGCGAACCGCTCGGTGCCGAACCCGCCGAGAGCTGGGCGCACGGCCGCTACCACGGCCCCTACCTGCGGGACGCGCTGCTGGACGTGAACGCGTTGGCCGAAACCCTCGAAACGGCGACCACCTGGTCCCGGCTGGCCGAGACCCGCGCCGCCGTGCAGGACGCCGTGACCGAGGCGCTGGCCGAGCAGGGCACGCCGCCGCTGGTGCTCTGCCACCTCTCGCACGTCTACCCGGCGGGCGCATCGCTGTACTTCACCGTCGTCTGCGCCCGCGCCGAGGACCCGGTGCGGCAGTGGCGGCGGGCGAAGGAGGCGGCGGGCACGGCGATCAGCCGGGTCGGGGCCACCATCACCCACCACCACGCGGTCGGCCTGGACCACCGGCCGTGGCTGGTGGACGAGATCGGGGAGCTCGGCGCGCAGGTGCTGCGGGCCGTGAAGTCCGCCGTCGACCCGGTCGGCGTGCTCAACCCCGGCAAGCTGATCCCGTGATCGACGAGGTCGCGCTGCTGGTCAACCCGCGCTCGGGGCAGGGCGGCGGCGCCGCGACCGCGGTGCGCGCGCTGCGCTTCCTGCGCGCCGCGGGGGTCTCGGTGCGGGTCCTGGTCGGCCGGGACGCGACCGAGGCGCAGGCGCTGGCCCACCGGGCCGTCGGCGCGGGAACCGGGGCGCTGGTGGCCTGCGGCGGTGACGGCATCGTCAACCTGGCGCTGCAGGCGGTGGCGGGCACCGGCACGCCGTTCGCGGTGATCCCGTCCGGGACCGGCAACGACCACGCCCGGATGCTCGGCGTCCCGCGGCACGACCCGATCGCGGCGGCGCGCGTGCTGCTGGACGGGGTGGCGCGCCCGATCGACCTCGGACGCGCCGGGGACCGCTGGTTCGGCACCGTGTTCGCCGGTGGTTTCGACGCGAAGGTCACCGAGCGCACCAACCGGTTGCGCTGGCCGCGCGGGAAGCTGCGCTACAACCTCGCGCTGGTGGCCGAGCTGGCGGCGCTGCGGCCGCTGCACTACGAGCTGGAGCTCGACGGGGAACGGGTGTCCACCAGCGGTGTCCTGGTGGCGGTCGGCAACGGCGCCAGCTACGGCGGCGGCATGCGGGTCTGCCCGGGCGCGGTACCCGACGACGGGCTGTTCGACGTCACCGTCCTCGGTGCGGTTCCGCTGGCCCGGCTGGTGCGGCTGCTGCCGAGGATCTACCCGGGCACGCACGTCGCGCGGCCGGAGGTCACGACCTACCGGGCGCGGCGGGTGCGGCTGTCCGCCCCGGACGTCGTCGGGTACGCCGACGGCGAGCGGTTCGCGCCGCTGCCGCTGGTGTGCGAGTGCGTCCCGCGCGCCGCGACCGCGCTGGTCCCGTCCTGACCTAGTTCCAGCGCTGGTCCTGCGGTTCCGGCTTGTCGTCGGTCTTGAAGTTGCGCCGCAGCGAGACGCTGACCAGCTTCTCCAGCAGGGAGACGGCCTGACCCAGCCGGTCGTCCGGCAGCTTGTCGACCAGTTCGTGCAGCAGAGTTCGTTCTTCCCTCACGAGCGAGAGGGTAAGGGACGGAGATCGTCTCATTCGCAGCGGTACCGGGTTCGTCGTCGCCGGTCCGCGCCGCCTCCGCGCCACTGTGGCCGGTCGCGGACG
The DNA here is from genome assembly GCF_020177435.1 of Saccharopolyspora sp. 7B. Taxonomy (NCBI): domain Bacteria; kingdom Bacillati; phylum Actinomycetota; class Actinomycetes; order Pseudonocardiales; family Pseudonocardiaceae; genus Saccharopolyspora; species Saccharopolyspora sp. 7B. The sequence goes on from NZ_JAIUKC010000042.1 coordinate 75,262, forward strand.
CGGCGGCTGATGACCGCGTCGGGGAAAACGCCTGCTTGACGAGTCAAGTTGTCCCAGCGGGGCGGGTCCTGCCGCAGGTGGACCGCAGTGCGGCCCGGAACCCGCCCCGCGGGTCCACTGTGGAACTTGATCGATCTCCGGGCGCGCGCGGTCGCGGACGCCGGGGTGCGGGAGGTGGCGGCGGAACCGTCGCCCGGTGCACCGGGAACGAGTGGCGCGTTCCGCGTTGTGCGGCCTTTTCCGGCGGGCGGGAAGAATGCGTCCGGAATGCGGTTCGCGATGCATCGGCGCGAATATCCAGCGTCCTGGAAACGTTGTCGCGATGCGCGATGCAGACGATCTGAGCTGCGACGATGATTTCCCGCGCGGGTGCGACGATATCCGTTCTCCCGCCCCCATCTCAATTCTCCGCGATCGTTGATCCGAGGGTGTGACATTCCTGGATCAGGACTTCCGCCGCGGTTAACGTGAAGCGGCGCGCGGCGGCGATCAGCAGCGGCATTCCTCGATCCCGACCGGGAACGCCGACCGACCCGGAATCGGCGGACGCCCGACCGCGCCCTGGAACAGGCCCGACGGCGCCGTCGCGGCCCACCATCACCCGGGCCCCACCGCACCGCGTCGTGACCTCCCGCCGAGGCCCGGGGACGGACCGCCGCACCGGATCCGCGAGGCGCCACCGGTGCGCGGCGGAACACCGGTGACCGGAGGAGACCGATGCAGCAGGCGAACCGGCCCGGCACCGCGGAACCACCGCGCCGGGCGGGATCCCGCGCGTTCCTCACCGCGATGGTCGTCGACACCATCGGCGCCGGGGTGTGGGTGACGTTCTCGCTGCTGTACTTCACCGAAGGGCGCGGCATCCCGCTGTCGGCGGCCGGAGCCGCGCTCAGCACCGGATCGGTGGCCGCGCTCGTCCTCGGCGGGCTCGCCGCCGGCAGCTTCGCCGACCGCGTCGGGCCCTACCCGGCGGCGGTGCTGAGCTGCGCGATCCGCGCGCTGGTGTTCCCCGCCTACCTGTGGGCCGACGGCCCGGCGCAGGTGGTGGCGATCGCGTTCGGGGTCAGCCTCGGCGACCGGCTCTACTGGGCCGCGCACGGCGGGCTCGTCGCGGGCATCACCTCCGACGAGCAGGCGCGGCGGCGGTTCTTCGCGCTGCTCAACAGCTTGCGCACGATGGGGCTCGGCCTGGGCGCCCTCGCCGTCGCCGTCGGCGCCGCGCTGGAGCGCTGGTTCGGCCCGGCGTTCTGGACGGCGATCCCGCTGCTCAACGCCGCCGGGTTCGCGTTCGCGGGCGTGCTGTTCTGGCGCCTCGGCACGCGGTTCCCCCGGCACCGGGGCACGACGGCGGTGGAGACCGGCGGCTACCGCGGGGTGTTCGCGAACCGGCGGTTCCTGGCGTTCACCGGCGCCACCCTCGCGCTCACCCTCGCCAGCGTCGCGTTCGAATCGATCCTGCCGATCTACCTGCGCTGGCTGGGCATGCCGCTGTGGTTGCCGCCGGTGGCCTACGTGCTGTCCTGCCTGGCGATCCCGGCGTTCCAGCCCGTCGCGCTGCGGTGGGGGAGCGGCCGGGCGCCGATGCGGCTGATGGCGCGGTCCGCGGTGCTCATCGCCGCCGGACTCGCCGGGTTCCTGCTGCTCGTCGGCCGCGACGTGCCGACCGCGGCGCTGCTGATGGTGGTGCTGGTCCTGGTGTTCAGCCTCGGCGAGGCGCTGTTCGGCGCCGTGGCGATGGTCATCGTCCTCGACTTCGCCGGTGGGTCCGCCGCCGGTCGCTACGGCGCCTGCTACCAGCTGGTGTGGGGAGTGGCGGGTGCGGTCGGTCCCGGGCTGAACACCGTGCTGTTCGCGGTGTCCGGCACCGCGCCGTGGCTGGTGCTGGCGGTCGCGCTGCTGGCCGCCGCCTTCGTCTACCGGCACCTGGACCGCACCGCGCCCCCGGGACCCGACCGATCCCGGGGGCGAGCGGTCGCGCGCCCGCGCCGCGCGCGGGCGAGGTGAGCGGGGTCAGAGACCGTGCCGGACCAGCCCCGCGATCTCCAGCGGGGCCACGATCGCCAGCGCCGCCGCGATCTCGGTCCGGCCGAACCTGGCGATCAGCAGGTCCAGCTCGACCGCCGCCACCTCCGGGTCCCGCGGCGCCTGCTCGTCCACCAGCCAGCGAACCCGGTCGACCAATTCCTCGTGCATCGCACACTCCCTGCGTCGTCGATGGGGCGAGCAGTGGGACCGGGGGCGCCGCTCCCCATGACGCGACCCCGACCCGCGCCCACCCTTCGAGTGGAGTCAGGACCGATTCCTTGACCGGCAGGGCGAAATCTGCGACATCGGCCGCGCGGACCTCCCGGTTGGGCCGAACGGGCGACGGCGGCACGGCCCGCTCGTCCGGGCGGCGGGGCGCCGGTGCGGCGTTCACCGGCTGCGGTTCGACCGAGCCGGACGGCCCGCCCGCCCGATCTATGCTGATCTCCGGCGTCGCGGTGACCAGCACCGCGCCTGCGGTGGAGGAGTGGGTCGGATGAGCTGCGTTCCGGTGGCCAAGCGGTGTGCGGTGCTGGGCGCGGCGGTGCTCGCGGTCCTCGCCTGCGGGACCGGACCGGAGCGGGTGGCGGTGCGCGCGGTCGCCGCTGAAACCCCCACCGGCCCCGCCCGCACCGCACCCCCGGTCGGCGGCGTGCACGACTACCAGCTCGGCGGCGCCTACCCGCCGCCCGCCGGAGTCACCGTCGTGACCAGGGACAGCACCGCGGAACCGGCGCCCGGGCTGCACAACATCTGCTACGTCAACGGTTTCCAGACCCAGCCCGCCGACCGCGAGCTGTGGCTGGAGCAGCGGCGCGACCTGGTGCTCTCCGGGCCGGACGGGGAACCGGTGGTCGACCCGGGCTGGCCGGACGAGCTCCTGCTGGACACCTCCACCGAGCAGCACCGCACCCGGCTCGCCGAGATCATCGGCGGCACCGTGGCCGACTGCGCCACCCGCGGCTTCGACTCGGTGGAACTGGACAACCTCGACTCCTACACCCGCTCCGACGGCGCGCTCGACGCCGACGACAACCTCGCGTTCGCCGGGCTGCTGGTCGACGCCGCCCACCGCGCGGGCCTCGCCGTGGCGCAGAAGAACGCGGCCGAGCTCAGCACCCGCGGCAAGGACGAGGTCGGCTACGACTTCGCCATCACCGAGAGCTGCCACCGCTGGGAGGAGTGCGCGGACTACGCCGAGCACTACGGCGGCGCGGTGCTCGACGTCGGCTGCGGCGACGACCTCCGCGGCACCTTCCCCGACGTCTGCGCCGACCCGGCCACCCCCGCCA